>NZ_JAAOQS010000001.1:0-240119 GCF_011603105.1 Rhodococcus sp. A14
GCTCCGGGGCGGGGGCCGGAGCCTCGGCGACGTCGCCGCCACCGGTGGACAGGTACTGACCGCACACCGGCCATGCACCCTGGCCCTGGGTCGCGAGAACATTCTCGGCGACGCGGACCTGCTCGGCCTTGCTGGCGTTCGATGCCGAGCCGGTGCCGCCGTTGGCCTCCCAGGTGCTCTGCGAGAACTGCAGGCCGCCGTAGTAGCCGTTTCCGGTGTTGATTCCCCAGTTGCCGCCGCTCTCGCACTGGGCGACGCCGTCCCAGTTGTGGGAAGCGGCGGAGGCGGTGCCGGTGCTCAGTCCGAGCGGGACGGCGACGACGGCTCCGGTGACGGCGATCCAGCCGAGGGCACGCTTGCTGATGCTGTGATTGGTCATGCGGGGTCAATCCTCTCCGCGCTTGCTGGCGTGGCCGGCCTGCGGGCGACGACGTTCGCGTCGTCACGCCGGGCTGCGAGTCTGTGCCGCGTCCCTGCCCCTCGAAGGTTTCGGGGATTCCGAACCCGCGGGGCAGAGCTAGCAGCGGCGGGCCGGCTTTCGCCCGGTTGTTTCGGGCCGAGAGCGACCGTACGGGAGCTTTGCCCGCAGTTCACCTGGCGAAAATGGTGGACAGCTGTCCGGCTGCGACGGCGAATTATCGCTGTCTTTGCAGGTCAGAGCGTCTCGATATCGTTTCGGCGTCTATTCGTTACCCTGCTGTTATGTGGTGGGGATCACCACGATTTTGTGCAGCGGCTCACGTCGAAATGGCAGGAAAGCGGGTCCCGGTGGTGTAAGACGAGGACTCGCTATTCAGGAGTGCCCCGCGCGCAGTCGTGCTGCGCGCGGGGCACTTCGAGCAAGGTGCGGATCAGAGGTACTGTCCGCAGACCGGCCAGGCGCCGGGTCCCTGGGTTGCCAGGACGTTCTCGGCGACGCGGATCTGCTCCTCGCGCGATGCGTTGGCCGGTGAGCCGGAGCCGCCGTTCGCTGCCCAGGTGCTGTCGGTGAACTGCAGACCGCCCGAGAAGCCGTTTCCGGTGTCGGCGCCCCAGTTGCCGCTGCTCTCGCACGCTGCGACGGCGTCCCAGTCTCCGGAAGCGGCCGATGCGGTGCCGGTGCTCAGGCCGAGCGGCACTCCGATGACTGCTCCGGTGAGTGCGATTGCGCCCATGGTCCGCTTGACGATGCTGGAATTGGTCATGTGGTTGTTTCCTCTCCGCGCCTGCTGACGAGGTGGTGGTGGTGCGGTAACGGCTGGTGTGCCGACCCGGTGGTCGATCTGTCCTCGTCCCTGCCCCTCGAGGTGTCGGGATTCCGAATCCCGCGGGGGCAGGTCGAGCTGCGGCGGGTCGGCGTTGCCCGGTAGTTTCGGGCTGGCAACGAACGTACGCGGTGATCACGGAATGGTCACGGGTCGATTTTCTGTGACGGGCGTCCAAATGCTGGGACGAACGACCGCTGTTTTCCCAGGTCGTCCCCGACGTTTCAGGTCTCGGCAGCGTTACAGATTTTCGCCCGAAATGTGACGAGCGTCATAACATTCAGGTAACGGATGTGACTCGAGTGGTGCTGAAAGGTTGCTAGTCGGACGCTTTCCGGGCGATTTGCAATCCGTTCGTTCGCTCGTGTAACTTTGTTCATGCAACGCGGGGTGGAGCAGCTCGGTAGCTCGCTGGGCTCATAACCCAGAGGTCGCAGGTTCAAATCCTGTCCCCGCTACCACTGAAGAACCGGCGTCCTGGAATCCAGGACGCCGGTTCTTTTTTGTCTGCTCGCCCCGGTCGAGGGCGACCCTCACATCCGCGTCGTTCGTACCAGCAATCCCGCCACATGGGCGCATGCTGCAGCCCGCGCGCCGACCGCGTCACCGGACTCGATGGCGCCGACGATCCGCTCGTGCTCGGTGACGGCCAGCCTCCGATTCAGATCCGCACTCCACATGTCCGACCGGTACAGATGCGATTGCCCGTCCAACCGCAGGAGGGCTACGCTCAGTGGCTTGTTGCGCGCGGTTTCCCGGATGAGGGTGTGGAATTCGAGGTCGAGCCGTGAATCGCGGCGCTGATCGGCGGGACCGTCTAGCAGCTCACGTTGGACCTGCACCATCTTCTTCAACTGCTGCACCGTCTCGTGGGTGGCGGCGGCAGTCGCATGAAATGCGGCCAGTCCGTCGAGCACCTCACGGACCTCGAAGACGGCGCGGATCGAGTCCGCGTCGAGAGAATCGACCTTGGCGCCCGCATTGCGGGTGTAGACCGCGATGCCCTCGTAGATGAGTTGCTGCACGGCCTCCCGGACAGGGGTACGGCTGACGTTCAGTTTCGCGGCCAGCGCCGGAACGCTGAGTGGCGTACCAGGGGGCAGTTCGCCGGAGAAGATCTGTTCACGAAGAGTGTCGTGAACGGATTCGGTGAGCAGGGCTCGCTCCGTGTGTGTCATCGATCCTTCCGAACCCTTTCCTCGAGGCGGGTCGTGACCTCGCCGCCCGGCCCGGCTCCTGCGTCGACTCTATTCGATCGCCGGCGGGAGGGCGCCCCACCGACTGATGCTGCCAGCGGGTGGACAGGACCCGCGCGGCTTCGCGAAGTGCCGCAGTCGGTTTGACGCCCGCTTCACGCCGGCGACCTTGGCCGCGATGTTCTCCGCGACCGTGATCGGCGGATATCCCGGCACCCCGTCGACGAGAGTCCCGGGAGCGGTTCGATCACGGCGTCGTGGTCTCGGCTCCCACGACGAAGGCTTCGTAGAAGTCGTTCATCCGATTCGCGGATTCCACCCCGAGACTCATGCTCAGGGACTCGGACGCGGGGTCGAGTGCACTGGCCAGCCGGTCGACCGTCGCTCCGGGAATCCGGTGACCGACGATCTGGACGAAGCCGACCTCACGGCAGGCGGTGTCGAGTTCCGCCGCCACACGTGCGCATTCGGCACTGTTGTGGGCGCGGGCTCCCCCGGCGAGATACGGCGTGATGTCGACGGTCGGGGCGGAGAACGGGGAAGTGAGCATGACGGCCTTTCGTGAAGGTGTGCTCAGGATCTGTGGCAGCACGAGTGCCAGCTGCCGACGAGCAGTCGGGACAGGATGCCGAACGCGGAGAACACGGCGACACCGGACGCGATCACGATCGCGGCGACGAGATCCTCGGATTGGAGCCGGCTGCGGAACACGTCGAGAAGCGTGCCGATGCCGGGCTCGCCCTTGGCGAAGAACAGGTCTCCGATGATCGTGCCGACCGCGACGAGGCCGGACGCGGTGCGAATGCCGGTGAGAACGGCGGGCAGTGCCGTCGAAGTTCCAGCTTCACCAGGCGATCTCATCGGGATGCCCGGCCGAGTGTGAACAGGTCGTGGAGGCCGCGGTCGACGGACTGGAGTCCGAAGTGAGTGTTGGTGATGATGGGAAAGGCGGCGATGAGGACGCAACGAGTGTGCGGGCCGTCATTCCGTAACCGAAGCACAGGCCGATCAGCGGGACGCGGGCAGTGACGGCGAGGGCCTCGAGCATAGGGGACAGGTGCTTTCAGTCCAGGAGCGACTGCGTGAGAACGCGATTCGGCGGAGGAAGGAGGAACTGCCGTTCGGGGGAGAGGACGAACCAGCTCACCGCGGACCACAGGGCGAGTGCTCCCGCCGGCGACAGCACGGGTAACTGCAGGCCCGCGGCCATCCTGACCGTTCGCGGCCGCCGCGCCGAGGGGCCGCTCGTGGCCGTGACGGCCGGGGTTCGCGCGCTCGCGACGGGAGGACTCGGGCTACATCTACGCGTCCATCGTCTCCGTCCGCGCGGACAAGGTGGAATCGCTGACGCCGTGCCTGCAGAAGCTGGTGCCGATCATCCAGCAGTCCACCGCCGACTACGTCTCCGCTCCCGAGTCCACCAACGAGGCCATCGTGGACGGCGTGTCCCAGGACTCCTCGTTCTCGCCTTATGCCGAGGGTGAGGCGGAGTTCAGTGCGACACTGCTGAAGGACGAAGGGCTGATCGCGAACGAGGCCGACGGATCGGTCGGAACGTACGACATGGCGCGAGTGCAGGGGACGGTCGACGAACTGAAACCGATCCTCGTCGCCGGGGGTGCCGCGATCCCGGATTCGCCGACCGCGGAACAGATCTACACGAACCGGTTCACCGATCCCGGGATCGGGATCAGCTCTCCGTGACGTCCATCTCGATCAGGACGCGACGCAGCAACTTGCCCGTCGCGTTGCGGGGAAGTTCTTCGATGAAGATGACCTCGCGGGGCACCTTGTACCGCGCCAGGTTCGACTTGACGTGGGCCTTCAACTCGTCGGCGTCCTTCGCGGATCGCGGGCCGGGTACCACGAAAGCTCGGAGGCGATGGCCGAATTCGGAGTCCTCGACACCGATCACAGCGGCCTCGAGCACGTCCTCCCGGTCGGCGAGCAGGTTCTCGACCTCGAGAGGGTAGACGTTCTCGCCGCCGGACACGATCATGTCGTCGTCCCGGCCGTCCACGAAGAGGAGGCCGTTGCGGTCGAAGTGGCCGACGTCGCCGGTGGACAGCAGACCGTTGATGCGTTCCTTGTCGCGACCGTCGGTGTATCCGGAGAAGCTGAGACCGCTGGCGACGAAGATCCGTCCGACGGTCTCGGGTTCGGTGATCCGCTGACCCGACTCGTCATAGAGTTCCACGTGGCAGGTGACGGGTGCCCGCCCCGCGGTGCCCGGCGCCAGCGCAAGGTCGGCCGGAGTCGCGACGGTGGCGACGGCGACCTCGGTGGAGCCGTACAGGTTGTGGAGCACGTCGCCGAAAGCGGCGGTGGTGCGTTTGCAGAGGTCGGGGGAGAGGGCGGATCCGGCCGCGAAGATGATCTTCAGGCTCGACGTGTCGTACTTGGCCAGGGTCTCCGGCCCGAGGTCGATGATGCGCTGCAGCATGGTGGGAACGACGACCAGTGTGTCGCAGCGGTGCTTCTCGACCAGGCGGATCGTGTTCTCCGGATCGAACTTGCGATGCATCACCACGGTCTGGCCCAGTGCCAGCGCGAGTGCGAACTGGGAGACTCCGGTCCCGTGGAACGCGGGGGCCGCCATCATCATCGTCTGCCCGCGTCGCAGCGGAACCCGGTCGAGGAACTGGGCCGACGCGAGCGGCGACGTGTGTCCGCGGGGAGCGCCCTTCGGTGTGCCCGTGGTGCCGCTGGTGAGGAGGACGAAACCGCCCTGCGTGGACGGCGCGGGCAGCGAACTGCGGTCTCTGCCCTCCATCACGCCGTCGAGCGTGCGGACCTGGGACGTCGAATCGTCCTCCGCCCAGGAGCGATAGGTGAAGACCTCGTCCGGGAGGGCCTCGGCGACCGCGTGGAACTCGTCGTCGTACACGAACGCCTGAACCTGCTCGCGGGCGGCGACGTCGACGAGTTGGGGCCGGGCGAACCCGGTGTTCATCAGCACCAGCTTGGTGCCGTTCTTGGCGGCGGCGAGCATCGTCAGGACCAGGCCGCGATGATTGCGGCACATGCATCCCATGACGGAACCGGGAGTGATGCCATCGGCCTGCCACGCCCGCACCAGGGCGTTGGACTGCTCCTCGATGTCGGTGTAGGTGAGCGGGCCGCGCTCGTCGATCAGGGCCACCGCATCCAGTCCGGCCTCGGCATTGGCGTGGACGGGCCCGGCGAACGGACCGTACTTCCGCACGGCCAGGATCGATCGGACGCCCTGGTCGACGCGGGGAAAGGGAACGAGGCCTGCGCGGTTCATCACCCGCACAGCTCCCACGGTGTCCGTGATCTTGGTGAGGAAGTGCTGAGCTGGCATGGAGAACCCCTCCGGCTGCAGTGACGGATTTCCCGTCCAGCGTAGATGACGTGAGGGGGCCGGCCGCGCGGTCCGGTGAAGCCGGACGTCCCGCACGAAGAAGCCCCCGCCGCAGGTGAGTGCGGCGGGGGCTGCACCCCTCGATGGAAGTCCCCCTCGAGCTGCTACTTCAGCTCGGCGGACGACTTTCCGAGCAGACGGCGAGCGACGATCAGCTGCTGGATCTGCTGCGTTCCCTCGAAGATGTCGAGGATCTTGGAATCGCGCGCCCACTTCTCGAGCAGCGGGCGCTCCGAGTAGCCCAAGGTGCCGGCGAGTTCGACGGCCTTGAGGGAGATGGCGGTTCCGGTGCGACCGGCCTTCGCTTTCGACATGGATGCTTCGAGAGAGTTCGGCTTCTTGTTGTCCGCCATCCACGTTGCGCGCAGCGCGAGCAGGTAGGCGGCTTCCCAGTCGGCCTCGAGCTGCAGGAACTCGGCGGCGGCAGCGTGCTGGTTGTACGCGGGAGTGTCGTAGGAGATCTCCACACCGGCGTCGGAGAGGATACTGCGCAGTTCCTCGAGCGCGGCGCGGCCGAGGCCGACCGCCATGCCGGCGACGATCGGACGGGTGTTGTCGAACGTCTGCATGACGCCGGCGAAGCCCTTCTCGACGTTGACCTCCGGCGTGCCGAGCAGGTTGTCCCTGGGGATCCGGCAGTCCTGCAGCAGCAGGACCGCGGTGTCGGACGCCTTGATGCCCAGCTTGTGCTCGAGGCGGGCGACGCTCAGGCCCGGGGCGTCGCGCGGGACGACGAACGACTTGATCGCGGCGCGGCCCTTCGTCTTGTCGACGGTGGCCCACACGACGATGTGCGTGGAGCGCTCGCCGGCCGTGACGAAGATCTTCTCGCCGTTGAGCACGTACTCGTCGCCGTCGAGCACCGCGGTGGTGGTGACGGCGGCGGAGTCGGAACCGAAACCGGGTTCGGTGATGGCCATCGAGGCCCACACCTTGCCGAAACGCTCGAGCTGCTCGTCGGTGGCGACGGCGGCGATGGCCGAGTTGCCGAGGCCCTGGTACGGGATCGCCAGTGTGAGACCCACGTCGCCCCAGCAGGTTTCGATGACGTTCATCAGCGACGACATGTTGCCGCCGTTCACGTTCCCGATGACCTTCGGCTCGTCGCCCCGTCCGAGGGCGGCGCCCGCCGCGCCCTTACCGGAGTCGTTGAGTCCCTCCACCATGGCGGCCATGGTGTCGAGTTCCTTGGGGTAGGCGTGCTCGGCGAGATCGTACTTGCGGGAGATCGGCCGGAAGATTTCCGCGGCGACCTGGTGCGCCTGATTCGCGGAGGCTTTGAGCTTCTTGGGAAGTTCGAGGTTGATCATGACAGTTTCCTTAGTTCGAATCCGGCCGCTCAGATCAGGACGATGCCCTCGGCGACGCCGATGGCGCGCAGATCGCGGTACCAGCGCTCCACGGGATGTTCCTTGGTGTAACCGTGGCCACCGAGCAGCTGAACGCCGTCGAGGCCGATCTGCATGCCCTTCTCGGACGCAAGCTTTCGGGCGAGGGCCGACTCGCGGGCGAAGGAGAGCCCCTGCTCGGCGCGCGAGGCGCCGCGCAACGTCACCAGACGCAGGCCGTCGAGCTCGATGCCGATGTTCGCGACCATGAACGCGACCGCCTGACGGTTGCTGATCGGTTCGCCGAACGCGACCCGCTCGTTGACGTACGGGATCACGTAGTCGAGGACGGCCTGTCCGGTTCCGACTGCGAGCGACGCCCAGCCCAGGCGGGCCAGCCGGATGGCGTCGGCGTATTCGGCCTTCCGCACGTCGGCGTCGGCGTCGCCGAGCAGCCCCGACTCGGGCACGGCGACGTCGGTGAGGTTGAGCCGGCCGAGGCCCGCGGCGCGCAGACCCATGCTCGGGTCCGCCTCGACGACGAGTCCCTTCGTGTCGGCCTCGACGATGAAGAAGGAGGGCTTGCCGTCGAGTTCGGCTGCCACGATGAATAGCTCCGACGAGGCGGCGGCGGGAACGAGGCTCTTGACGCCGTTGAGTTTGTAACCGCTGGGCGAGCGAACCGCCTTGGTCTGCAACGCGAACGGATCGAACAGTGCGCGGGGCTCGTTGACGACCACGGCGGCGTTCGGAACCTGCTCGCCCGTGAACGAGGGCAGGTAGGTCTTCTGCTGGGAGTCGGTGCCCCACTGGGTGAGGGCGACGGCGACGCCGCTCGGCGCGAGGATCGGCAGGGCGAGTCCCATGTCGCCGTGGGCGAGAGCCTCGGCGACGAGGGAGTTGGTGACGGCCCCGCGCTCACTGGCGGCCCCGTCGAGTGCCTCGGGAACATTGATCAGGGTGATGCCGAGTTCGGCGGCGCGCTTCACGAGATCCGCAGGGGCAGCGGCGGCAGCGTCGGCGTCGTGGCCCGCGGGTCGCAGGATCTCGGCCGCGAACTCGCGCACGGTCTCGACGATCATCTGCTGCTCGTCGCTCGGGGTGAGGTCGAAGTAGCCGGCCTTGGCGGTCGGGTTGTCGGGGAGGCGTTTCGGCGCACCGCCGCCGGACACCTTCTGGAACCCGCGGGTCGCGGCGCCGAGCGTCTTGAAGCCGGTCTTCGTGCCTTCGTAGGTCACCCGGTCGATCGTCTGGCGAAGGTTGTACTTCTCGGCCAGATCGGAACCGGTGATCTTGGTCAGCACGCGCATCGCGGCACCCATGGCGTCGCGCTTGACCGGATTCAGTCCGACGGCGGACGTGTCGCGGGGCTTCCGCTTCGCGCTGTCGTTGGGGGCAACAGTGTCTTGCTTGCTCATGATCACCAGCTGTTTCTCGGTGTTCGGGCGTGGACACGATCTATCTTACTCAGGAGTAAGGTGGGTGTCTACTATTGAGTAAGTTCGAGTGCCTGCGACCGTCCGCGGAAGCGTCCCGGCGCCTGTTCGGGGAGGAGGTGGCGGCGAGTCCGCTCACCTAGGGCGACACGATGATCGATATCCCCGGATTCGTCGGCTCCGTCACCGCCGGGTCGAGTCGAGGGGCGGCGCGAGCGAGGGCGAAATCGGCTCGGACCGAGCAGCGGTTCGCCGCAACCACAGGTGGGGTCCAGCGACCAGGCAGGATCCCGGACGTGCCCGCGCGTGCGGTGGGCGTGAAGTAGCGGCCCCGGAATCGTCGACGGTGGACGCGGCCAACCGCGGAATCGGGGAGTCTCGGGGCCGAGGAGGGCGGAGGCGGACTCCTCCGCCGGAGTCCTGTCAGAACCCGCTGTCTGTATTGACTCCGACGTCAGTTCGCGCGCAGACGGGACAGCGCCTCGTCGTGCAGCAGCGTGTTGGTGGCCAGTGCGCTGCCTCCGTGCGGGCCGTCGGCGCCGGCGAGGTTGGTGAAGCGGCCGCCGGCCTCGCGCACCAGGACGTCGAGGGGCGCGAGGTCCCACAGCGACACCTCGGGTTCGGCGGCGATGTCGACGGCGCCCTCGGCGAGCAGGCAGTAGGAGAAGAAGTCACCGAAGCCGCGGACCCGCCACACGTCGTCGGTGAGGGAGAGGAACTGTTCGCGGATGCCCAGTTCCTTCCATCCCGACAGGCTCGAGAACGTGAGGCTGGCCGATCCGAGTCGGTCGACGGCGGAGACGGCGAGGCGAGTGGGCTCCGACCTGTCGAACGTCGACCAGGCGCCCGCGCCCGAAGCGGCCCACCAGCGGCGCGCGAGTGCCGGGGCGCTCACCACGCCGACGATGGGAACGCCGTCCTCGAGCAACGCGATCAGGGTGGCCCAGATCGGGACGCCGCGGACGAAGTTCTTGGTCCCGTCGATCGGGTCGACCACCCACTGGCGTCCCGTGAACTGAGCGTTGCCGCCGAACTCCTCGCCCAGGACGGCGTCGGCGGGCCGCTCGGCTTCCAGTGTCGCGCGCACTGCCCGTTCCACGGCCAGGTCGGCGTCGGTGACCGGTGTGAGGTCGGGCTTGTCGTCGACCGACAGGTCGAGCGCCCCGAATCGCGCCCTGGTGATCGCGTCCGCTTCGTCGGCGATTCGGAGGGCGAGCTGCAGGTCGGCGTGGAGGTCGGTCACGGTCGCACAGATTACTCGTAGTGCTTATCCGTACCGCGCCGGCGCGAGCTCAGTCGATCTTCACTTCGGCGAGCTTTCCGGTGGCGACGTCGAAGACGAACCCGCGAAGGGACGTGGTCGCC
This sequence comes from Rhodococcus sp. A14, assembly GCF_011603105.1. NCBI lineage: Bacteria > Bacillati > Actinomycetota > Actinomycetes > Mycobacteriales > Nocardiaceae > Rhodococcus > Rhodococcus sp. A14. The sequence goes on from NZ_JAAOQS010000001.1 coordinate 9,955, forward strand.
GTGATGAACGGGCTGGACCGGATGCGGCGCAGCGACTGCCGGACGTCCTCGTCGAGGTCGGAGAACGCCTCGGCCGACCAGGCCGGTTCGATACCGACCTCGTCCTGGATGGACTTCTTGAAGTCGTCGTCCGTGAACGTGAGCATCCCGCAGTCCGTGTGGTGGATGAGGATGATCTCGGTGGTGCCGAGCAGTCGCTGGCTGATCGCGAGCGACCGGATCTCGTCGTCCGTCACCACACCGCCGGCATTGCGGATGACGTGCGACTCACCCTCCTGGATGCCGAGGACCCGGTAGACGTCCAGACGCGCGTCCATGCAGGCGAGGACCGCGACGTGCTTGCTCGGGGGAAGGGGGAGCGGCCCGGTGAATCGGGCGGCGTACTCCTCGTTGTTCTTCAGGTACTGGTCGGTCACGGTCATCGTCGACTCCGTCCGGAATGGCGGCACAAACAAGTGCGTACTCGTGCATGCAACAAGGAGTACCCGGGGTGCGCAAGGGTTCGACTCGACGTGATCGGAAGGGGTGACTTCGGCTGGGAAGCAGGGGTGAGAGGGTCCGCGCGCGCACCCGGTAACCTTGGGAACCGTGCATCCCGACGTATCCGCAGACCTCAGCGAGCTCGACACCACCCTCCGTACCGTCGAATCGGTGCTGGACGTGGAGGAGTTGCGCCGCCGCATCGACGAGCTCGAACACCAGGCCGCCGATCCGGAGCTGTGGAACGACCAGGAGCACGCCCAGCAGGTCACCAGCCAGCTCTCGCATTCGCAGGCCGAACTGCGCCGCGTCGAGGAACTGCGGTCGAGGCTCGACGACATGCCGGTGCTCTACGAACTCGCCGAGGACGAGGGCGCGGAGGCCATCGCGGACGTCGACGCCGAGCGGCACAGCCTGCGTGAAGACATCGCCGCGATGGAAGTCAAGACGATGCTCTCCGGCGAGTACGACGAGCGTGATGCGCTGGTCAACATCCGCTCCGGCGCCGGCGGCGTCGACGCCGCCGACTGGGCCGAGATGCTGATGCGCATGTACGTCCGCTGGGCGGAGAAGCACGGCTACGGCGTCGAGGTCTACGACACGTCCTACGCGGAAGAGGCCGGCATCAAGAGCGCGACGTTCGCGGTCAAGGCGCCGTACAGCTACGGAACCCTGTCCGTCGAGATGGGCACGCACCGGCTGGTCCGGATCAGCCCGTTCGACAACCAGGGTCGCCGCCAGACGTCGTTCGCCGAGGTCGAGGTCCTGCCCGTGGTCGAGACCACCGACCACATCGACGTCAACGAGAACGACGTCCGCGTCGACGTGTACCGCTCCTCGGGCCCCGGTGGGCAGTCCGTCAACACCACCGACTCCGCGGTCCGGTTGACGCACATCCCGACCGGCATCGTCGTGACCTGTCAGAACGAGAAGTCGCAGCTACAGAACAAGGTGTCGGCGATGCGCGTTCTGCAGGCCAAGCTGCTCGAGGTCAAGCGCAAGGAGGAGCGTGCCGAGATGGACGCGCTCAAGGGCGACGGCGGCAGTTCCTGGGGCAACCAGATGCGGTCGTACGTGCTGCACCCGTACCAGATGGTCAAGGATCTGCGCACCGAGTACGAGGTCAACAACCCGTCGGCGGTGCTCGACGGTGACATCGACGGATTCCTCGAATCGGGCATCCGCTGGCGGATGCGCGAGAATCAGGCGTCCTAATACCTATGGAAGCGACGGCGGCGATGTTCGCTCCCACCCAGAACCTGCTCGACTGGCTCTCGTCGACGGGGCTTGCGGTGTCGCTCACCGTCCTCGGAGCGATCCTGATGGCGCGATTCGTCAATTGGGGCGGCAGCAAGGTCACCGACCGGATCGACAGCAACTACATGCAGGGCGACGCCCTCGTGCGGTCCGAGGCGACCAAGCACCGGCATTCGGTGGCGCAGGTGATCACCTGGGTGATCATCACCATCATCTACGTCATCGCGACGATGAAGGTGCTGGACCAGCTGAGTCTGCCGATCGGCAGCCTGGTGGCCCCGGCCACCGTGCTCGGTGCGGCGCTCGGTTTCGGCGCGCAGCGCGTGGTGCAGGACATCCTCGCCGGCTTCTTCATCATCACCGAACGGCAGTACGGGTTCGGCGACACGGTGCAGCTCGCGGTGACGGGGTCGTCGGAAGACGCCGAGGGTGTGATCGAGGACGTCACGCTCCGGGTCACCCGGATGCGGAACTCGGACGGTGAGGTCATCACCGTTCCCAACGGCCAGATCGTGAAGGCGATCAACCTGTCCAAGGACTGGGCGCGTGCCGTGATCGACGTTCCCGTCCCGGCGACGTCGGACATCAACCGGGTCAACGAGGTGCTGCACCAGGTCGGTGTCGAGGCCTTCGCGGATCGCGGACTGAAGAAACTACTGCTCGACGAACCGACGGTGATGGGAGTGGAGAGTCTGACGGTCGACGAGGTCAGCGTTCGCGTCGTGGCGCGAACCCTGCCGGGTAAGCAGTTCCAGGTGGGGCGCGCACTGCGCGTGCGGATCGCCACCGCGATGAGACGGCAGGGGATCACCGTCGAACCGGACCTTCAGACGGTCCGGGCAGCGGAGGGCGAGGGATGACCGACGAACCGCGGCGCGGACTCGACCGGATTCTGCACTCGTCGTTCCTTCCCGCGAAGATCTTCGGCGGACGGGTGCGGACGTCGACGCTGGTGCTGTGCATCCTCTGGGTGGTGCTGTACACGCTGTACACGTACCTGAACCCCGTCGAAGAAGTGGTCCAGGGACCCGTCGCGCCGGCTGTCGTGCCCACCCGGGAAGCGCCCCTTCAGGAGACGACGCTGCCGACATCGGAGATCGAGACGACGACCGAGTCGACGTCGGAGACGGTCACGACCACCGAGGCGACGCCCGAGCCGACCCCGCAGGAGACGGCGCCCACGGGGACCAGCCAGGTGACGTCGACCCCGACGTTGCCGTTCGGGATTCCCAACCCGTTTCCGCCTCCGCCCACGGGCACCCCGCCGACCACGTCTTCCGTCCCGACGACGTCGGCGACACCGCCGAGTGGGCGATGACGTCCGCGCGTTGCTCCATTTGGTCACTGTTCGATAACGTCTAGACTGGCTCCTCGTGATCAGCGTCGAGAATGTGTCGAAGTCGTACAAGACCTCCACGAGGCCCGCCCTGGACAAGGTGAGCGTCGAGGTGGACAAGGGCGAGTTCGTCTTCCTCATCGGCCCGTCGGGCTCGGGAAAGTCGACCTTCATGCGCCTGCTCCTCAAGGAGGAGTCGCCGACGTCGGGTGACATTCACATCGCGGACTTCCACGTCAACAAGCTTTCCGCCCGGCGCGTGCCGAAGCTGCGGCAGAGCATGGGCGTCGTCTTCCAGGACTTCCGGCTCCTGCAGAAGAAGACCGTGTCCGAGAACGTCGCGTTCGCGCTCGAGGTGATCGGGAAGCCGCGCGCGATGATCTCCCGGACCGTGCCCGAGGTGCTCGAGATGGTCGGGTTGTCCGGGAAGGCGGATCGTCTCCCCACCGAACTGTCGGGCGGTGAGCAGCAGCGTGTCGCCATCGCGCGGGCGTTCGTGAACCGGCCGCTGGTGCTGCTGTGCGACGAGCCCACCGGAAACCTGGACCCGGAGACGAGCCAGGACATCATGCTGCTGCTCGAACGGATCAACCGCACCGGAACGACGGTGGTGATGGCCACCCACGACCACCACATCGTCGACTCGATGCGCCGTCGGGTGGTGGAGCTGGACCTCGGCAGAGTGGTGCGCGACGAGGCTCGGGGTGTGTACGGCGTGGGGCGTTAGCCGCCCTCCCTGCACTCCAGCTTCAGTATTGTCCCCAAGTCTCCTACGAAGGACTCTGATTCCCCGATGCGTGCCAGTTTCATTTTCAGTGAGGTCCTGACAGGACTCCGTCGCAACGTCACCATGACCATCGCGATGATCCTCACCACCGCGATCTCGCTCGGCCTGTTTGGCAGCGGGTTGCTGGTGGTGCAGATGGCCGGCAAAACCCAGCAGATCTTCCTGGACCGCGTCGAGGTGCAGATCTTTCTCACCGACGACATCTCCACGTTGGACCCGGGGTGTGAGGGGGAGATCTGCAAGACGCTGCGCACCGAGCTGGAAGAGACGCCGTCGGTGGTGTCGGTGGAGTATCTCAACCGGGACGACGCCGTGAAGGACGCGACGGAGCGGGTGTTCAAGGATCAACCCGAGCTCGCCGCACTCGTCAGCCCCGACAGCTTCCCGGCCTCGTTCAAGGTCAAGCTCAGCGACCCCGAGCGGTTCGGCGTGATCAACGAGAAGTTCGGCACCCGCCCGGGAGTCGAGAGCGTCCTCAACCAGCGCGAGCTGGTGGAGCGGCTCTTCAGCGTCCTCAACGGCGTGCGCAACGCCGCGTTCGCGATCGCGATCGTGCAGGCCGTCGCGGCAATCCTGCTGATCGCGAACATGGTTCAGATCGCGGCGTTCACCCGGCGCACCGAGGTCGGCATCATGAGGCTGGTCGGCGCCACCCGCTGGTACACACAGTTGCCGTTCCTGCTCGAGGCGGTGGTCGCCGCGCTGGTGGGTGCCGTTCTTGCCATCGTGGGCCTGTTCACCGCGAAGAACATGTTCATCGACGACGTGCTCGCGGATGTCTACGAGGCCAACATCGTGGCCCGGATCTCCAACAGTGACGTGCTGTTCGTCTCACCGGTGCTGATCCTCGTGGGCGTCGGAATGGCGGCGGTCACCGCGTACGTGACCCTGCGCTTGTACGTCCGCGAATAATTCGGTTTGCCTCTTCTCCTATGCTGGAGGGTACGAACTGTTCACCTCGGACATCGCGGACTGAAAGGCCCGGAAAGTGAAGGAAAAGGGCCGCAAGGTCATTGCGACCAATCGCAAGGCGCGTCACAACTACACCATCCTCGACGTCTACGAGGCGGGGATCGCCCTCGTCGGTACCGAGGTGAAGAGTCTGCGCGAGGGCAAGGCGTCGCTGGTCGACGCGTTCGCCACCGTCGACGACGGTGAGGTCTGGTTGCGCTCACTGCACATTCCCGAATACACGCAGGGCACGTGGACCAACCACGCGCCGCGCCGTACCCGGAAGTTGCTGCTGCACAAGCGGGAGATCGAACACCTCGTCGGCAAGACGCGGGAGGGAAACCAGACTCTGGTTCCCCTGTCGATGTACTTCTCCGACGGCAAGGTCAAGGTGGAGCTCGCGCTCGCGAAGGGTAAGCAGGACTACGACAAGCGCCAGGATCTGGCCAGGCGGACCGCCGAGCGCGAGGTGACCCGCGAACTCGGCCGCCGAGTCAAGGGCATGCGCTGACGTCCGTCCTGCTCGCGCTCGTGGCCGCGATCGGTTACGGCGTGAGCGATTTCATCGGGGGAGTCGCGTCCCGCAGGGTCGCGGCGCTACGCGTCGTCATCGTGTCGTACCCGCTGTCGCTGCTGATCGTGCTCGTGATCGCCCCGTTCGCCGGGGGCACACTCACCTCGTCGTCCCTCGTCTGGGGCGCCGTGGCGGGAGTGGCCGGTGGTGTAGCGGTCTGGTGGTTCTACCTCGCGCTGGCCTCGGGACCGATGTCGGTGGTGTCGCCGCTGACGGCCGTGCTGGTCGCGGGCATTCCGGTACTGATCGGGCTCGCGTTCGGTGAGCGACCCGGGCCCATCGCGTACATCGGGATCGCCGTGGCCCTCGTCGCCGTCGTCCTCGTCAGCAGGGAATCTCCCGACGAGACCGCGGGAGAGGTCGCCGGGGGCAGGGTGCTGCGCTTCACCCGCACCGTGGCGCTGCTCACCGTCGGATCCGGCGTCGCGTTCGCGCTCTCCTTCGTCTCGCTGCATCAGATCGGTGACGACGGCGGGATGTGGGCGCTCGCCGTGTCCCGTGCCGCGGCGACCGCGGTGGTGTGGCTCGTCGCATTGTCCGCCGGCCACTTCGTGCTGCCGCACGGCGAACCCCTCAAGCTCGCCGTGTACGTGAGTTTCCTCGACGTCCTGGCCAATGCGGCCATGATGTACGCGTTCCAGGGCGGTCTGCTGTCGCTCGTCAGCGTGATCGGATCGCTGTACCCCGCCGCCACCGTTCTGCTGGCGATGGTGATGCTCGGTGAACGGGTGAGCAGAATGCAGCAGGCGGGGATGCTCCTCGCCCTCGCGGCCGTCGGAATGATCGCCGTGGCCAGCTGAAATACGGCCGCCGACACTCGGGAGGAAAACCGGGATGAATCCGGACCGGGTTCGCGTTACACTAGGTGGCCCCGCGAGACTCGTGGGGCACGTACGGGGCTGAACGGTTTCGACTGCGTACGTTGAGGTAGGGGAAGCGTGTCGGTGCAGGCAAGAGACCACCGTAAGCGTCGCTGCAAACATATAAGCGCCGATTCCAATCAGCGCGACTACGCACTCGCTGCCTAAGTAGCGACTGCGTGTCTGTCAGTCCGGGTTCGCCCTCGGCCCGGGTACTGGCATCAGCTAGAGGGCTTTACCGTTCGACTCGGTCGCGGAGTCGAATGGGACAACCAACAGCGACTGGGATCGTCATCCTGGCTTGTTTGCGAGACTGGGAGATCCAAGTAGAGACATAGCAAACTGCACACGGAGAAGCCCTAGCTTTGCTGCGGAGGACCCGGGTTCAATTCCCGGCAGCTCCACCGAGTCCGGGCCGGACACCACCAGGTGTCGGGCCCGGATTTTTTGTGCCCTGCGAGTTCGAACGGCCCCGCCCCTCAGCCGTGACACGATGTGTGCCGTGTCCCTGACGAAACCGGTGGCCGTGGTCGCCCTGGGCGGTGCGCTCGGTGCGTCCGCGAGATTCCTGCTGGCCGCCCTGTGGCCGGGCATCTGGACCGTCCTTCTGATCAACGTGGTCGGGTCGCTCTTGCTCGGTTACCTCGCCGAGACGGTCGGGCCGGACCGGTTGTGGCGACTGTTCCTCGGAGTCGGCGTCCTCGGCGGCTTCACCACGTTCTCGACGTTCGCGGTCGACGCGGTGCGGGAGGACGCCGTCACAGGGACGCTCTACGTAGTGGCCACCCTGATACCGGCCCTGCTCGCGGCGCGGCTGGGGATGCTCGTCGGTCACCGGCACCGGCTGGCGCGACAGGCGGCGGCATGACCGTCCTCCTCGTAGCCCTCGGCGGCGCGCTCGGTGCGACGACGCGGTACCTCACCGGCCGGTACGTCGACTCGTACCGCAGCTTTCCGGTGGCCACCTTCCTGGTGAACGTCGCCGGGTGCCTGATCCTCGGACTGTTGTCGGGGGCGTCGATGTCCGTGCAGACGTTCGCCTTGCTGGGCACGGGTTTCTGCGGCGGACTGACCACGTACTCGACGTTCGCGGTGGAATCGGTGGGATTGCTGCGGATCCGGCGGGCGCTCCCGTCCGTCGTCTACGTGGTCGCGAGTGTGGCGGCCGGACTGGCCGCCGCCTGGCTGGGATTCCGATTGACGTCTTGAGGGCAGACTCCGGTGCGAGGGTGCAGGATGGGTGGGTAGTCGAGTTCGATCCCGATGAGTTTCCAGGAGGTCTCGTGGCGCACGACAGAGCGGGTCAGGTGGCACTGCCGGAGGATCTCGTAGACATCGCGCACCTGGTTACCGCGTACTACAGCGGCGTGCCCGACCCCGAGAATCCCTTGCAGCAGGTGGTGTTCGGGACATCCGGGCACCGCGGGTCGAGCCTGGACAACGCATTCAACGAGGCACACATCCTGGCCACTACCCAGGCCATCGTCGAGTACCGGGCGTCCCAGGGCATCGACGGGCCGCTGTTCGTCGGACGCGACACCCATGCCCTGTCGGAGCCGGCGTGGACGTCGGCTCTCGAAGTGCTGGCCGCGAACGACGTGACTGTGCTGATCGATTCGCGGAACCGGTACACCCCGACCCCCGCGGTCAGTCACGCGATTCTCCGCTACAACCGCAGCGGCCCGGAGTCGCAGGCCGATGGCATCGTCGTGACGCCGTCCCACAACCCACCCCGCGACGGCGGCTTCAAGTACAACCCGCCGCACGGAGGCCCCGCCGGCTCGGAGGCGACGACGATCATCGCCGATCGTGCCAACGAGTTACTCCGCCGGGACCTCTCGGGGGTGCGGAGAACTTCCGCGGAGCGGGCGATCCAGCGGGCCGAGCGGTACGACTTCCTCCGCTTCTACATCGACGACCTGCCGAGCGTCCTCGATCTCGACGCCATCCGGACGGCCGGAGTGCGGATCGGCGCCGACCCGCTGGGCGGAGCGAGCGTCGACTACTGGGGTGCGATCGCCGACACCCATCGACTCGATCTCGAGGTCGTCAACCCGCTCGTCGATGCCACGTGGCGGTTCATGACGCTCGACACCGACGGCAAGATCCGCATGGACTGCTCGTCGCCGGACGCCATGGCGTCGCTGATCGGAGCCCGGGACCGGTTCGACATCTCCACCGGAAACGACGCCGACGCGGACCGGCACGGGATCGTCACTCCCGATGGGGGACTGATGAATCCCAATCACTACCTCGCGGTTGCCATCGACTACCTGTTCTCGCACCGCAGGGGGTGGGGTTCGACAGTGAAGGTGGGCAAGACACTCGTCAGTTCGTCGATGATCGACCGGGTGGTCGGGAGCCTCGGCCGCGAACTGCTGGAGGTGCCGGTGGGTTTCAAGTGGTTCGTCCCCGGACTTCTCGAGGGCTCGCTCGGCTTCGGTGGCGAGGAGAGTGCGGGTGCGTCGTTCCTGCGCCACGACGGCGGGGTGTGGACCACCGACAAGGACGGGATCATCCTGGCCCTGCTCGCCTCGGAGATGACGGCGGTGACCGGCAAGACACCGTCGGTCCGGTACGGGGAACTGGCAGAGCAGTTCGGCAGCCCCGCCTACGCGCGTATCGATGCCCCCGCCACCCGCGAGCAGAAGGCGGTACTGGCGAAGCTGTCGCCCGAGCAGGTGTCGGCCACCGAACTGGCGGGGGAGCCGATCACCGCGACACTGACGAGTGCCCCGGGTAACGGGGCGGCCCTCGGCGGGCTGAAGGTCACCACCGAGTCGGCGTGGTTCGCGGCGCGGCCGTCGGGCACCGAGGACGTCTACAAGATCTACGCCGAATCGTTCAAGGGCCCGGACCATCTCGCGCAGGTGCAGGCGGCGGCCAAGGAACTGGTGGCCGACGTCCTGAAGTAGGTGTTCGGCCGGGGGTAGGTGCCGCCGCCGCTGCGGGGGCACCTACCATCGGATTCAACTATGAACACTCGCGCAGCCGGGCTGCCCGCCGGGCGCAGCCCGCGGCTCCCTTCGGAAATCTGGGTGCTGGTCTCGGCCAGCTTCGTCATCGCACTCGGATTCGGGATCGTCGCACCCGCCCTCCCACAGTTCGCCCGCAGTTTCGACGTGAGCGTGACGGCGGCGACGGTGGTGATCTCGTCGTTCGCGTTCATGCGCCTGGTCTTCGCCCCGGTCAGCGGCCGGCTCGTGCAGAAACTGGGGGAGCGGCCGGTCTACATCACCGGACTCCTGATCGTCGCCGCCTCGACCGCCGCCTGCGCGGTCGCGGGGGACTACTGGCAGTTGCTCGTCTTCCGCGCGCTCGGGGGCATCGGCTCGACGATGTTCACGGTGTCGGCGATGGGCCTGGTGATCCGCATCGCACCGGTGGACAGCCGCGGTCGAGTATCCGGGCTCTACGCGACGAGCTTCTTGATGGGGTCGATCTCCGGACCCCTCGTCGGCGGGCTGCTCGTCGGATTCGGACTGCGGGTTCCGTTCGTCATCTACGCGATCGCCCTCGTCATCGCGGCCGCGGTCGTCTTCGTGAGTCTGCGCGGTTCGCACCTGACGGCGCCCGACGCCACCGCCGCCGGAGCCGCCATGACGCTCCGGGAGGCTCTCGGGCAGCCCGTCTACCGCGCCGCGCTCGGCTCCAATTTCGCGTTCGGCGGGGTGATCTTCGGCGTGCGGGTCGCGATGGTCCCGCTGTTCGTCGTCGAGGCGCTGCACCGCGACGCCGCCCTCGCCGGCATCGCCCTCACCGTCTTCGCCGTCGGCAATGCACTCGTCCTCATCGTGTCCGGGCGGTTGTCCGACGTCTACGGCCGGAAGCTGTTCGTCCTGCTCGGACTGCTGGTGTGTGGCGCCAGCACCGTCGGGATGGGACTCAGCGAGAACCTGCTGGTATTCCTGGTGCTGTCCGGCATCGCGGGCATCGGATCCGGAGTGATGAGTCCCGCGCAGCAAGCCGCGGTCGCCGACGTCGTGGGCGCGAAGTCCCGGGGTGGTCCCGTGCTGGCGACCTTCCAGATGGTCGCCGACGTCGGCGGAGTCCTCGGCCCGGTCGGAGCGGGTCTGCTCGCCCAGCACCTGTCCTACGCGGTCGCATTCGGCGTCACCGGCGGGGTCATGCTTCTCGCCGCAGTGGGCTGGCTGCTCGTGCCGAACAAGCCGGCGCCCAAGGTGTCGGTCGAGGCGGTCTGACCGACGCCTTCGGTACGCTCGTTCGGGTGTGGATCAAGGTCGTCTCCCTTCTCGCCCGGCTGTCTCTCGCTGCCGTCTGGCTGGTCTCCGGCGCACTCAAAGTCGCCGACCCCGCCCAGACGATCATCGCGGTCCGCGCCTACCAACTGCTTCCCGAGGACCTCGTCCGGCCCGTCGCCAACACGTTGCCGTTCCTCGAGATCGCGCTCGGGCTGCTCCTGCTGATCGGGCTCGCCGTCCGCGCCACGGCCGCGGTGTCCGCCGCGCTCCTGCTCGTGCTCATCGCCGTGATCGTCTCGGTGTGGGCCCGCGGGCTGTCCATCGACTGCGGATGCTTCGGCGGCGGTGGTGCGGCCGACGTGAACGGCTGGGACTACACCAAGGAGATCCTCCGGGATGTGGGCTTCCTCGCACTGGCAGTGTGGCTGATCGTGTTCCCCCGTTCCCTGTTCGCGCTGGGGCTCGGCTCCAGCGCCACATTCTCAGTGACCCCTCAGCAGGCGGTGGCAGAGTAAGCATTCGGTAAATCGATCCGACGTCGAAGGACTGCATCCACGTGAGCTCGAAGAACAAGTACAACCCGCAGCCGGAATCCAGCCGGTCCACCTATATTCTCGGTGGGCTCGCGGTAGTGGTCATCGCCGTACTGGTCATCGGTGGTGTGATCTGGCAGAGCAACCGCAGCAAGCCGCGCAACGACGGTTACGGCGGGGTCCAGAACTCCGAGGTCCAGGTGGCGCTGCAGGACGACGGTGTCGTACTTCTCGGCCGCCCCGACGCGGCCACCACGGTCGACCTGTTCGAAGATCCCATGTGCCCGTACTGCGCCGAGCTCGAGAACAAGAACGGCCAGGAACTCGCGCAGGCCATCGACGACGGCAAGGTGGCCGTCCGGTATCACGTCCTGAACTTCCTCGACCAGCTCTCGGCCAGCGGTGACTACTCCACCCGCGCCGTCGCGGCATCCGAGTGCGTCGCAGAAACCGGTGACGCCGTGGCGTATTCGGCGTTCCACGCGGCGCTGTTCTCCCCGTCGAACCAGCCGAAGGAGAACGGCAGCTCCGATCACACCAACGAGGAGCTCGCGCAGATCGCCGGCGACGCCGGAGCGTCCGACGAGGCCGTCCAGTGCATCACCACCGGCGCGAAGGTCGAGCAGGCCCGTGCGCACGCCGAGGCGGGCCGTCAGGCCCTCGCCGCGAGCGGCGCTACCGGCACCCCTGCCGTGGTCAAGGACGGCACCGTGATCGATGCACTCTCCAACGAGAACTGGGTGTCGCAGCTGTAGGCGGCTCCGCCACCCGTGCGCCTTTTTGGTAGCTGGAACAACCAGAAAGGCGCACGGGCGCGAAGCGCCTCTGACCAGGCGATTTGTTGGCCCGGTCGGCAATGGTGTAACTTTCTTCGAGCACGGAGGAAGTCATTCCGAGTGCGGAGAACAACCGAATACGGGGCTATGGCGCAGCTGGTAGCGCACCACACTGGCAGTGTGGGGGTCAGGGGTTCGAGTCCCCTTAGCTCCACGTTCGAGAGAAGCCTCTCATCCGCAGACAATGCGGGTGAGAGGCTTTCCTCATTCCTCCCCTTGTCCCGGTGGGACACTGGCGTCATGACATTCACTGTGACGCATCGATCATTCGACCAATTGGCGGAGTTCGCCGTCACCGACTTCGGCGACGACGACAGCTACAGCATCCACGAGTCCGGGGCGCTCGTCATCGTCCGTGCCGCCCGGGAGCTGATCTACGCCCCCGGGAGCTGGTTCCTGGTGGAGCGGGAGGACGGGCAGGAGGACGGTTCGCCCGGTAACTACATGTGACCGACCAGCGCAGCGACGGTACTCGAGGTCGAACTCGTACATATGTTCGATAACCGGGTAGATTCGACGTGTGGCCGCCAGAACCGAAACCGCGCCGGGGCGCTGTCCGAACGGGCACACGCTGGCCGCCAACACGTGCCTGGTGGGGTGGGAGGTGTGTGGGTGCGCGACGTCGAACAACGGTGGGCACCGCACCCATTTCTGTCGGCGGTGCGGCGCGACCGTCCGGACTCCGCCGTGCAGTGGCGCGGCGTCCGGCGACGGTCGGTGAGCGCGCGGCTATCGGATCGGTTGCCTCGCGGCCGTGGGGTTGCCCCAGATCGTGTCGGATTCGTCCTGGAGCACGAGGGCGACCAACCTCTCGGTGCCTGCCGTGAACGTGGACGCCGCGACGCGCACCCAGATCCAGTGGCCTTCCCGGTGGCGGATTCGCAGATGTGCTGTCGCGCTGGTGCTTTCCGTGCCCAGGACCCGGGCGAGCATGGTTCCCCACAGTTCGGCGTCGTCGGGGTGGAACAGCTGCTCGTGCTCGAGGTCTGCGAATTCTTCGGTGTCGTAGCCGATCAGGGCCGCACAGGCGGGGTTGCTGAACACGAGGTTTCGTTCCCGGTCGTGAACGCTGATCGCGTGGGGGATGGACTCCATCAGTGCAGCGAATCCGTCGCTATCCAGTTGTCTCACTGTCCCCCCTCGGGCATCTTCGATGGCGCCCACATAGTACGCCGCGCCTCGGATCTTCGGGCGGTGTCGCAGTTAACGACGAGCAACGTCCGGTAGTGGACCTGATGCTTGGGGATAGGGTGACGGGATGCGGTTCGTCACCATCGTCCAGGCCTCCGCGTTCGTCCCCGTGTGGCTGCGGGTTCTCCTGCTGATGGCGGCAGGCGCGAAAGTGTGGGGGGCCGGCATCTGTTCCGGCTGCCACTTCGGCGGCAAGGACGTCACGATGGGGCTGGGGACGTTCGTCAACCGCGGAGTGCTGTTCGACGGCACCGCGCCCATCACGCTCGGCAGGCAGGTCGCTGTTGGGCACCGGGCCCAATTCATCACGAGCACGCACGAGATCGGTCCGAGCTCCGGCCGGGGCGGGCGGGTGGTCGACCGCCCGATCGTGGTCGGCGACGGATGCTGGATCGGCGCAGGCGCGATCATCCTCCCCGGAGTGACGGTGGGGGACGGATGTGTCATCGGGGCGGGCACGGTGGTCACCCGCGACTGCGAGCCGAACGGGCTCTACGCGGGGTCGCCCGCGCGTCGTGTCCGCGACCTCGACCCGTCGCCGTCCGTCCGCTGAGCGCCGGCCTGGCGTTCGACGGCGACCGCTCGGTTCGCACCGTCGAGAAACCGTGAAATGGTGGCTCTTTCGACAGCGTCGAAGTCGCGGAGGACGGAGGCTGTCCGGTCGATGAGTGGTCCGAAGAACGTCTGGCCGAGATCGACGGCGCGGGGTGTGACGGCGAGCAGCGACCTCCGACGGTCGTCGGCGTCCCGGTCGCGCCGGATCAGGCCGGATTTTTCCATGCGGTCGAGGAGGGCGGTGACCGAGGCGGAGTTGATGCCGAGCTGACCTCCGAGCCATCCGGGTGTGGCGGCGAGGCCCGCCCGGTTGGCGTCGAGGATGCAGATCAGGGCGCGCAGATCGGTGGTGTGCAGTCCGTGCAGTTGCGCGAATTCGGCACCGAGCAGGTTCAGCTCGACTGCGAGTGCGCGCAGCCGGTGCACGGTCTGTGCGCCGTCGTCCGGGTTCACGCCCTGCAATCTACTGCGACTTTTCATTCGATTGTCTAGTATCTCGATCATCGAGGTAATTCGAGGAGGGCTGATGTCGGCAGTCGACGACTTCGTTGCCGCCTACGACGCGCTGCTGGACGACTGGCCGGTGAACGTCACCCCCGTCGACGTCCCCACACCGTTCGGGTCCACCCGGGTCAACGTGTGCGGACCCGCGTCGGGGGCGCCGCTTCTCCTGCTTCCCGGAGGCGGGGCGACGTCGACCGTGTGGATCGCGAACGTCGCGGCGCTCGCCCGCAGTCACCGGGTGCTCGCGGTGGACGTCATGGGCGACGTGGGGCGCAGCGTGAACGACGGTGCACCGCTGCGCACGGCCTTGAACCTGTTCGAGTGGCTGGACGCCGTGCTCGACCATCTCGAGGTGAACGCGTCCGCAGTGGTCGGCCATTCGTACGGCGCCATGATCGCCCTCGCCTACGCGCTGCACGGTTCCCGTCGCGTCGACAGCCTGGTGCTGCTCGACCCGACGTCCTGCTTTGCGGGCACGAGCCCGAGATACCTGCTCCGTGCGGTGCCGGTGCTGATCAGGCCGACGGAGAAGCGGCAGCGGAGCCTGATCGGCTGGGAGACCGCAGGCGCCGGAGTCGACCCCCGGTGGCTCGGCGTCACCGCGCTCGGGACGGCCGCCTTCGGCCGCACCACGCTCGTGGTGCCCCCACGCCCGAAGCGGGACGCGCTGGCGCGGCTGACCGCCCACACGTCGGTGGTGCTGGCCGGGGCGAGCCGGGCGCACGATCCGGGGAGGGTGGCGGCGAACGTTCGCCGGTTGCTCCCGTCAGCCACGGTCACGACGATTCCCGGAGCCACGCATCATGCGCTGCCGATGGCGCCCGCTGCCGTCGTCGACGCGGCGATCCTCTCCGCGGGGGTGGGGCGCTAGGATGGGCGCCCGGTAGATCGTCGAGGTCCCACGGAGGTCGCAGCGTTGGCGAAGAAGCGGATTCCCGTCGTCATCGTCGCCGGATTCCTCGGTTCGGGAAAGACCACCCTGCTCAACCACGTGCTGCGCAACAACCGCGGGGTCCGGGTCGGCGTCATCGTCAACGACTTCGGCGCCGTGAACATCGATTCGATGATGGTGGCCGGCCAGGTCGATTCCATGGTGTCGCTGAGCAACGGCTGCATGTGCTGCGCCGTGGACGTCAGCGACATGGACGAGATGCTGGACCGCCTGGCGCATCCCACGTCGCAGATCGACGTGATCATCGTCGAGGCGAGCGGACTTGCCGAGCCGCGCAACATGATTCGGCTCGTTCTCGGCAGCACCAACCCGCACGTCGTGTACGGCGGTCTGGTCGTGATGGTGGACGGTGAGCAGTTCGAGGACATGTCGGCGCAGCACCCGGACCTCGGCAAGCACGTCACACTCGCCGACCTCGTGATCCTGAACAAGACGGACCGCATCGACGACGGCCGGCGCGCCGCCGTGCAGGCGATGGTCCGCGACTACAACGACCGCGCGCCCGTCCTGACCACCGACCACGGCCGGATCGAGCCCACCCTGTTGTTCGACCGGGAACCCGGGCGTGAACCGGCGGCGGGGGAGCAACTCACCCTCGACCAGCTCCTGCTGGACCAGCACGACCACTGCGAGGACCACGATCACCTCCACTCGTCCTACGAGGCACTCGATTTCGCCTCGGACGACCCGATCGATCCGCGGCGGCTCGTCGAGTTCCTCGAGAAGCGACCGGTCGGGATCTACCGGATCAAGGGATTCGTGCACTTTGCGGTGCCCGGGCAGTCGCGGAAGTTCGAGGTGCAGACGGTCGGTCCGCACATCAGATTCACGTCGACGCGCTGGGAATCCGGCGAGGAGCGGGCGACCCAGCTGGTGCTCATCGGCGCCGACATCGAGGCCGAGCAGGTGCGGACCCGGCTCGCGGACTGTGTCGTGGCGGAGGGAGAAGAGGCGGACCCCGGCGCGATGCTGGGCGTGCACCGCTATACCGTGACCGCGTGACCGAGTCTGTGTGTAGTCCTGAAACGAATCCCGAGCCCGCGCTGTCCGTGTACGACGCGATCCGTCGTCGCCGTGACGTGCGGGCCGAATTCACCGGGGAGCCGATCGCGGCCGACGTGCTCGACCGCATCCTGGGCGCGGCGCACTGCGCCCCCAGCGTCGGCAACACTCAGCCCTGGGATTTCGTCGTCGTGCGCGACACCGAGACGCTGACCACGTTCGCCGACCACGTGGCGGGCGCGCGGCGGCGTTTCGCGGACTCGCTGCCCGAAGACCGAAAGAAGACGTTCGATCCCATCAAGATCGAAGGGATCTGCGAGAGCGGTATGGGCATCGTCGTCACCTACGACCGGAGCCGCGGCGGCGAACACATCCTCGGCAGGCACACGGTCGACGACACCGGTCTGTTCTCCGCCGTGCTCGCGATCCAGAATCTGTGGCTCGCCGCGGCCGCCGAGAACGTCGGCGTCGGCTGGGTGTCGTTCTACGACGAGCCCTATCTCACCGAATTGCTGGGAATCCCCGACCCGGTGCGCCCCATCGCCTGGCTGTGCGTGGGGAAGGTTGCCGAGTTCCAGCAGGTGCCGGACCTCGAGCGCTTCGGGTGGCGGGGGCGCCGGCCACTGGCCGACGCCGTCCACCTCGAGAAGTTCTAGCCCTGACGGCGGCGTGAGCCACCGGCGGACGCCGTGCGGGTGCCGCCGCCCGTGGACGCAGCGGCGCGCGGGCGTCCGGCCGCACCCGAGCGGGAGCGACGTGCGCCGCCGCCCTGACCGTGTGCGCGACCGCCCTGGCCGCGTCCACCCTGGGCGCCGCCCGGTCGCTGATTGCGTCCGCCGCCGTTCGACGCCGGTGCCGCCTTGGGGGCGGGAGCGACGTGCGGTGCGATGTCGCCGACCAGGTCGAGCACGTGTGCGGACTCCGCGGTGCTGCGGACGGGGGTCACCTTGATCGCGGCCTTGCGCATGAGCACGGCGAGGTCCTTGCGCTGCTCGGGCAGCACAACCGTCACGACGTCGCCGGCGCTGCCCGCGCGTGCGGTGCGACCGGAACGGTGCAGGTATGCCTTGTGCTCGGCGGGCGGATCGACGTGGACGACCAACTGCACGTCGTCGACGTGGACGCCGCGCGCGGCGACGTCGGTGGCCACCAGCACGCGTGCCTCACCGGCGGAGAACGACGCGAGGTTGCGGTCACGGGCCGCCTGCGACAGGTTGCCGTGCAGGTCGACCGAGGGGATTCCCGCCTCGGTGAGCTGACGGGCCAGCTTGCGGGCCTGGTGCTTGGTGCGCATGAACAGGATCCGGCGTCCGGTTCCGGACGCCAGCCGCTCGACCAGCTTGCGCTTGGCTTCGACGCCGTCCACGTCGAACACGTGGTGCGTCATGGCCGCGACAGGCGAGTTCGCCTCGTCGACCGAGTGCAGGACCTCGTTCTTCAGGAACCGCTTCACCAGCTTGTCGACGCCGTTGTCCAGGGTGGCGGAGAACAGCAGCCGCTGCCCCTGCTGGGGAGTCGCGGTGAGGATGCGGGTGACGACGGGCAGGAAGCCGAGGTCGGCCATGTGATCGGCCTCGTCGAGCACGGTGATCTCGACGGCGTCGAGGCTCACGAACTTCTGCTTCATCAGGTCTTCGAGCCGTCCGGGGCACGCGACGACGATGTCGACGCCGGCCTTGAGAGCGCTCACCTGACGGTTCTGGGAGACACCACCGAAGATCGTGGTGACCCGCAGGTCGTAGGCGGCTGCGAGGGGCTCGAGGGTTGCGGTGATCTGCGTGGCGAGCTCGCGGGTGGGGGCCAGGATCAGGCC
This sequence comes from Rhodococcus sp. A14, assembly GCF_011603105.1. Classification (NCBI taxonomy): domain Bacteria; kingdom Bacillati; phylum Actinomycetota; class Actinomycetes; order Mycobacteriales; family Nocardiaceae; genus Rhodococcus; species Rhodococcus sp. A14. The sequence continues at coordinate 27,788 of NZ_JAAOQS010000001.1, forward strand.
CACCGGGCGGCCCGGGCGACGCTTTCCGCCCGACAGTTCACCCGCGAGGCGGGACACCATCGGGATGGAGAAGGCCAGCGTCTTACCGCTGCCCGTCTTGCCCCGGCCGAGCACATCGCGGCCCGACAGCGTGTCGGGGAGGGTGTCGACCTGGATGGGGAACGGGGAGGTGATCCCCTTGTCGGCGAGTGCTTTCACCAGTGGTTCACGGACACCGAGCGCGGCGAACGTCGTGTCGGGAGTATGTGTATCAGACAAGTGGTCAGGCCTTTCGGGCACAGGGTTGTGCCCGGAGGGCCGATACGGAAGGTCTCCGTCGGAGCTCGAGCACAGGTTGGCGGCGTTGCCGGTCGGCAAGCTTCTTCGCCGTAAGAAGAGCGGATGCGGTGGTGCACATCCAACAGGATTCGGGTGACCGAACTGAATGCGTTCTACGACGCTGGATGACCGTCGTGGTCACCTAGTGATCGCCACTCTACCCGGTGGCAGCCGAACGGTCCGACCGAGGAGTCACAAACCGACCCATTCCGAGGCCCCGTCGGCGAATTTCTGCCGCTTCCAGATGGGTACCTCGTGCTTGATGCGCTCCACGAGTTCGGCGCACGCGGCGAACGCCTCGGCGCGGTGTGGTGCGGCGACCGCGGCGACCACCGCGAGGTCGCCGACGGTGAGGGATCCGACCCGGTGGATGGCCGCCACGGGCAGTCCGGTGGACGCCGCGACCTCCTCGCACACGGTACGGAGGAAGCGTTCGGCGTCCGGGTGCGACTGGTATTCGAGGTCCGAAACGGATTGTCCGCCATCGTGATTGCGCACGACTCCGGTGAACACCACGACGGCGCCGTGCTCGGGCCCGGCCACGGCGGCGTCGACGACGGCGGGATCGAGGGGTTGGTCCGAGATCTGGGCGAGGATGTCAGGCATCGTGCGCACCTCCGCCGGCGACCTGAGCGAGGAGATGGTCGACGATGGGGTCGAGGACGGACAATCCGTCCTTGACGCCGCCCGGCGAACCGGGCAGATTCACCACGACTGTGCCGTTCGCCACACCCGCGAGTCCGCGGCTGAGCGAGGCGTGCGGGGTGACCTCCGTCCCGCGATACCGGATGGCGTCGGCCACACCGGGCAGTTCGCGGTCGAGCACCGCGCGGGTCGCCTCCGGGGTTGCATCCGTGGGGGAGACGCCGGTGCCGCCGGTGCTGATGATCAGCGCCGGATTGCCGGACAGTGCGTCGGCGAGGCCGGCCGCGATGTCGGCGTCCGCGTAGACCAGCGGACCCCGGGTGGTGAAGCCACGGTCCTCGAGCCACGCGGCGATCACCGGGCCGGTCGTGTCTTCCCGAGTGCCCTTCGCGCCGCCGGTCGAGGCGACCAGAACGGCCGCGGATCGCGATGTCACCGTGGGGATTCCGGTGCTGTGCTGCTCACGCGTCCAGTGTCCGCGTTTGCCGCCGTCCTTGGTGAGCAACCGGACACCGTCCAGGGTCGCGGCAGGGTCGACGGCTTTCACCATGTCGTGCAACGTCAATCCGGCCACCGCCACGGCGGTGAGGGCCTCCATCTCGACACCCGTCGGGCCCTTCGTCTTCGCGGTGGCCTCGATCGTGATGGCATCGTCGGTGAAACCGAACTCCAGCTTCACCGAGGACAGCGCGAGCTGATGGCACAACGGAATCAGCTCGGACGTCTTCTTCGCCCCCGAGATCCCGGCGATCCTGGCCGTCGCGAGAACGTCCGCCTTGGGTAGATCGTCGGCCCGGACCAGTTCGATCACCGCGGGTGTGGTGACCAATTGCCCCGCGGCCACCGCGATTCGGGTCGTGTCCGCTTTCGCGCTCACATCGACCATGCGGGCGCGGCCCTCACTGTCGAGGTGCGTCAGGTCGCTCATAGGGGTATCACCTTCACGAGTTGGCCGGCGTCGAGCGCGGTGACGTCGGCGGGAACGTCGACGAGGACGTCCGCCCATGCCATCGCGGCGACGAGATGGGAACCGGGGCCGGACACGAGTTCGACTCCGGCATCGGTGCGGCGTGCGCGGAGGAACTGCCGCTTGCCGGGAATGGAGGTGACGGCCGCGGTGAGCGGCAGTTCCTCGGGTTCCGTCGCGGGGAGCCCGGCCGCGCGCCGGATCTCGGGACGCGCGAACACCTCGAACGAGACGAGCGTGCTCACCGGGTTCCCGGGAAAGTTGAGGACGGGCGTGCCGTCCACGACGGCGGTGCCCTGCGGGCCGCCCGGTTGCATCGCGACGTGACCGAACTGTGCGCCGAGCGGTGAGAGCGTCTCCTTGACCACCTCGAAGTCGCCCATCGACACCCCGCCGGAGGTGAGGACGAGATCGGCGCTGGTGGTCGCCTCCGCGAGCAGGGTCCGGAACTCGGCGGGGTCGTCGCCGCTGCGGGTGATCGAGACGACCTCGGCGCCGTTGGCCCTGGCGCTCGACGCGAGGGCGATGCCGTTGGAGTCGTAGATCTCGCCGGGGTGCAGTGTGGTCCCGGCGTCCACCAGTTCGGCCCCCGTGGTGATCACGGCGACGCGGGGGCGCGGACGCACCGGGACGCGCTGCAGGCCGACGGCGGCGAGGACGGCGATGTGCCGGGCGGCGAGAACACTGCCTGCGGGCAGCAGGAGCGTGCCCTCCCGGACGTCGCTGCCGCGCTCGCGCACGAATTCGCCCGCGGCGCGCGAGCGTTCGATGCGGACCTGTCCGTCCGTGGCCTCCGTGTCCTCCACCGGGACGACGGCGTCGGCGCCGTCGGGGATCGGGGCCCCGGTCATGATCCGGTAGGCGGTCCCGGGAGTGTGGGTGGTGGCGCCGGCCGGTCCCGCGGCGATCACGCCCAGCACCGGCAGCACAGCCGGCACCGACGTGACGGATGCGGCGTCGACCGCGTACCCGTCCATCTGCGAATTCCGGAACAACGGCAGGTCGACGGGGGAGTGGACGTCGGCGGCGAGGGCGCGCCCGAGTGCCTCGCCGAGCGGAATCTCCTCGGCCGGGCGCTCATGGAGCGTCGCGAGGAGTTCGGCGACGTGCTGGGTGTGCTGCTCCACAGAGCGTGCGGTCACGATGTTCCTCCGGCCATGGTCACCAATCCTAGGCATCCCTCCGACAGGGCGACGAGGGCACCGCGCCGGACAACGGTCACCCCCTCGCGGCATACTGGACAGATGCAGCGAAAGGCAACTCGATGACGGCAGTGGCGATGGGAATCCCGACCGTCCGGTCGTCGGTCTCGCTCGCGGGCAGGCCCGACGTCGACCAGCTGGTCGACCGGTTCGGCCGGGTCGCGCGTGACCTGCGGGTGTCCATCACCGAGAAGTGCTCGCTGCGCTGCACGTACTGCATGCCCGAGGAAGGCCTGCCCGCCATCCCGGCGGAGAACCTCCTCACCGCGGACGAGATCGTCCGGCTCGTCGACATCGCCGTCCACCGGCTCGGAGTGCGCGAGGTGCGGTTCACCGGGGGCGAGCCGCTGATGCGCGTGGATCTCGAGCAGATGATCGCCGGGTGCGCCGAGCGCGCGCCGGGGATCCCGCTCGCGATGACCACCAACGCGGTAGGTCTCGAACACCGCGCGGCCGGGCTCGCCCGGGCCGGACTGACGCGGGTCAACGTCTCCCTCGACTCGGTCGATCGTGAGCACTTCGCGAGACTGACGCGGCGCGACCGGCTGCCGTCGGTGATCGCCGGTATCCGCGCCGCCGCCCGAGCCGGGCTGGCGCCGCTGAAGATCAACGCGGTGCTGATGCCCGAAACGCTCAGTGGAGCGGCCGATCTCCTGGAGTGGTGCCTGAGCGAGGGCGTTGCACTGCGGTTCATCGAGGAGATGCCGCTCGACGCCGACCACGAGTGGGCACGCGAGAACATGGTCGCCGCCGACCGGTTGCTGGCCGTCCTCGGCGAGCGGTTCACCCTCACCGAACACGGGAGGGAAGATCCGTCGGCGCCCGCCGAGGAGTGGCTCGTCGACGGCGGACCGGCCACGGTCGGGATCATCGCGTCCGTCACCCGCTCGTTCTGCTCCGACTGCGACCGCACCCGCCTCACGGCCGAGGGAACGGTACGGTCGTGCCTGTTCAGTGACCAGGAGATCGACCTGCGGGCGGCCCTGCGGTCGGGTGCGGGCGACGAGGAGCTGGCGCAGTTGTGGCGCGGCGCGATGTGGAACAAGTGGGCGGGCCACGGAATCAACGCGGACGGCTTCGCGCCGCCGCAACGCAGCATGGGAGCAATCGGTGGATGACGTGACGGGCATTTCGGTGCGGTACTTCGCGGCCGCCGCCGACGCGGCAGGCTGCACCAAGGAAACGCTCGACCTTCCGGCCGGCGCGGATCTCGGCCAGGTGAAGGCACTTCTCCTCGCCAAGTACGGTCCCGACATGCAGCAGGTGCTGTCAGTCTCCGCCTTCCTGGTGGACTCCGAGCTGACGCGCGATCTGACCCGCACCGCCGGCACGCAGGTGGACGTGCTGCCGCCGTTCGCCGGCGGCTAGCGGGCCGCGTTCACGGAGTCGGCCAGCCACCGGTCGAACGTGATCGTTCCGAACCGATTGTCGGGCACCAGGTTCGACTCGTCCCGAAAGAACTGACCCATCGCGCCGGGAAGAGGCACGTTCACGACGAACCCGTGCGTCCCGGTGGCCTTCTTCCACGCCGCCGTCAGATCGCGGGCGGTGCGAACCTCCGGGCCACCGATCGTGATCGGCTCCTCCGGCGCCGGTTCGGCGGCCAGGGCGGCGTCGACCAGCGCGGTCGCGACGTCTCTGGTGTCGATGGTCTGGAAGCTCGTCTTGGAGAAGGCGGGGATCAACCCGGTCCGGCTCGCCGGCTTCGCGATCATGGGAATGAAGTCGTGGAACTGGGTCGCCCGGACGATCGACGTCTCCATCGCGGCACTCTCGTAGACCCGTTCCTGCTTCCGCTTCGCCCGGTAGTAAGGGAATTCGCTTCGGTCGACGTTGACGATGGAGAGCAGGACGGCGCGTCCGACTCCCGCGCCGTCCGCGGTGGCGAGGAGGTTCTCGGCCCCCTTCTCGAGCACGGCCCGGGTTCCGCGGGTCTTGCCGTCGGTGGTGTCCACCACGACGTCGACACCGTCGAGGGCCTCCGCGAGGCCGTCACCGGTGACGAGATCACCGTGGAAATGGGCGATCTCGCTGCCCGGCGCGCCGCCGTGCCGGGTCAGGACCCGGACGGAGTGACCACGCGCGAGGAACTCCTTGACCACCTGCCGGCCTGCAGTGCCGGTACCGCCCGCGACCAGCGCCTGGACCATCGGGTCACCGCCACCACGTGTCGAGCGGGGTCACCGGGACCGTGCGCTTGTGGCGGGTATTCAGGAACATGGTCTCGAGCTTCTGGGCGACGGCGTCCGGCACGTCCTTGCCCTCGAGGTAGTCGTCGATCTGTGCGTACGTGACGCCGAGCGCTTCCTCGTCGGGGAGGGCGGGGCGATCGTCCTCGAGGTCGGCGGTGGGGACCTTCTTCCACGTGCTCTCCGGTGCGCCGAGTTCGCGCAGGAGTTCGGCGCCCTGACGCTTGGACAACCCGGTCAACGGGGTGACGTCCACGCCGCCGTCGCCGAACTTGGTGAAGAAGCCGGTGATCGCCTCGGCGGCATGGTCGGTGCCGACCACGAGGTATCCGAGCTGGCCGGCGATCGAGTACTGGATCACCATGCGTTCGCGGGCCTTGATGTTTCCGCGGACGAAGTCGCGGAGTTCGCCGCCGTCGCCGATGATGTCGCGCAGCGCCTCGGACGACTCCTTCGCGGTGGCGTCCGCGCCGGGCTTCACGTTGACGACCACCGACCGGTCGGGCTTGATGAAGTCGAGGGCGATCTGCGCGTCGGACTCGTCGGCCTGGGTGCCGTAGGGCAGCCGCACGGCGACGAACTCGGCGTCGTGGCCCTCGTCGCGCAATTCGCTCGCCGCGAGCTGGGCGAGGCGTCCGGTGAGGGTGCTGTCCTGACCGCCGCTGATGCCGAGGACGAATCCCCTGGCCGGGGTCGACAGCAGGTAGTCCTTCAGGAACTGAACACGTTTGCGGATCTCGTCAGCCGCATCGATGGTGGGCTGGGCACCGAGTTCCTCGAGGATCTGCGCACGTAGATTCGCCATGACAGAACTCTAGCGAGTGCCCCTGACGAGTGCAGGGTACGGTTCCGCGCATGAGGAGATCGGGCGTTCTGGTGGTCAGCGCGACCAAGGCGGAGGCGGTGCACGTCCCGTCCGAGTTCGAGGTCCTGATCACCGGGATCGGCAAGGTGAGCGCCGCCGTGGCCGTGGCGTCCGCACTCGCCGACTACCCGCGAACGGACAAACCGCTCGTCGTCAACATCGGCACCGCCGGTGCGTTGCACGAGCACCACAGCGGCCTGTTCACGCCGTCGACCGTGCTCAACCACGACATCAGTGGCGACGCCATCCGGGCGCTCGGGCACGAGGTGGCCGATCTCCTCGCCCTGCCGGACGGTGACGGCTCCGTGCTCGCGACCGGCGACCTGTTCGTGTCCGACGCCGGTGTGCGCGACGTGCTCGCCCGCCGAGCCGACCTCGTCGACATGGAGGGTTTCGCGGTCGCCTATGCCAGCGCTCGCGGCGGCGCCCGGTGCCGGCTGGTCAAGCACGTCAGCGACACGGCCGACGACTCGGCACTGGACTGGCCCGCCCGGATCGATGCGAGCGCCCGGGAACTCGGGCGCTGGCTCGCGGCTCTCTAGCTCGCCCGCAGTGTCAGCCCGATTCCGTCGCTGTTGACCAGCCGCAGCGAGTCCGAATGGACGCTGTAACCGGTCTCCCCGGTCAACGCCGCGAGTACGGCACGCTCGACCTCCGAGACGTCCGGGGGGCACGCCATCCGGGTGGTGGCCCAGGGGCTGAACAAGATCGAACTCTGCTGCACGTCCGCGGTCCCGGTCATGCGGTTGCAGCCGGTGAAGCCGGACGCCGAACCGTCGCCGGCGATCAACAACTGGGGTGCCGTTCTCTCCAGTGCCGCCGTCGTCGTGACCGCGTCCGGGCTGATCAGCGCGGTGACCGTCCAGGTGGTCCCGACGACGGGCCGATCCGGCCGGACGACCTTCTCGTCCGTCAGCGTCACCGAACCGGTGGGCGTGGTGAGGGTGAGCGTGTCGCCGCCGAGGGTCCAGTTCGGCTGCGCGTCGAGCAGCGCCGCCACCCAGGCGTCCGCGCCGGCGGCCTCTCCCGGACACGCCATCAGCGTCATCGCGAGCGGACCTGCCACGATCTTCCCGCCGGACAGGTCGACGTCGGCGCTGCCCTGATTGCATCCGGCCTCGACGGAGAGGCGTCCGGGGTCGGTGAAGCCGAGCACGAGCGGCCCACCGCCGGGAATGGGATCGCCCTCGACGGAGGTGGAGATGTAGGTGCGGCCCGCGGGATCCGGCGGCGTGGTCTGCGCGTCCCCGTCGCAGGCGGTGAGCGAGGCGAACGTCAGGAGGCCGAGAACGGTGGCGGTGGTGCGCATTCCCCGAGGTTAGACAAATTGTCCGGATTCGGGATCAACATCGGGTGACGCGCCGGATCAGGTCCTCCCACGCGTCGCCGAGACGTTCCACGGACATCCCGAGGTCGCGCAGTTCGTGCAGTACCAGCGTGGCCTCGAGCGGTGCGAGCAGGGAACAGGCGAGCAGTTCGTGGTCGCCGTGCACCCCGGCCGCGCGGAGCAGGGACACGACGTGGCGCACGGACACCGCCCGGGCGGGTGCGGCGAAACGGAACTCGAGGGAATTCTCGGCCGCGCGCTGGACCTCACCCTGTACCTCGACGATCGCGATGCGGGCGTGCCCGAAGGCGATCAGCCGGTCGATCGGGTCGGCGCCCGGACCGAGCGGCGGTGGACCGAACATGAAGGACTGCTGGAGTTCCCGTTCGGTGTGGTCGAGGAGTGCGTGCATGAGGCCCGACCGGCTGCCGAACCGGCGGAACACTGTGCCCTTGCCCACACCGGCCTTGCAGGCGACCGCGTCCATCGTGACGGCGTCGACGCCGCGCTCCGCGACCAGCAGCGCGGCCGCGTCGAGCAGAAGACGCCGATTGCGTGCGGCGTCTCCGCGTTCGGGGGGATCGACCCCGATCTGGGGCAGGAGGGGACTGGTCACGCCTCGCATCCTACCGTGACGGGAACATAAGTGGACCGCGGTCCGTTTAGTTGCTATACATGTTCACGAGTCGCCCTACGCACCATCGAAGGATTATTGACATGTCACAGACCAACGTTCTCGTTCTCGTCGGCAGCCTGCGCGCCGCCTCGGTCAACCGTCAGCTCGCCGAGACCGCGATCGCCGTGGCGCCCGAGGGTGCCGAGGTGACCGTGTTCGACGGCCTCGGAGACGTCCCCTTCTACAACGAGGACATCGACGTCGCCGGTTCCATCCCCGCCGTCGAGGCGCTGCGCGACGCCGCCGGCCGGGCCGACGCGCTCCTGCTCCTCACGCCCGAGTACAACGGCACCATCCCCGCCGTCCTCAAGAACGCCATCGACTGGATCTCCCGGCCGTACGGCACCGGTGCCGTGAAGGACAAGCCCGTCGCCGTCATCAGCGCCTCGCCCAGCGGCAACGGTGCCCAGTGGGCGCACGAGGACACCCGCAAGGCCGTCCGCATCGCAGGTGGCAAGGTCCTCGAGGACGTCACCCTCGCCATCGGCGGCACGATCGACAAGTTCGGCGACCGGCACCCGCGCGAGAACGCGGAGGTCGCGCAGCAGGTTGCCGACGTCGTCGCCAGCCTCGTCGACGCCACGAAGCAGCTCGTCGACGCCTGACGATTCCGCTCGCGCGCGGCGCCGCCGTCGCTACAGCCCGGTTCGATCCAGGGCTGCGTCGACGGCGTCGCGCACCGAGTCGAAGTCTTCACCGGCCGCCAGGGCAGAGTCCCTGGCGGCTTCTATCTGTTCGCGCACCGTCTCGTACCGCGCGACCCACTCCTCCTTGTTGTCGCGCCAGTAACCGATGACGTCGTAGCGGTCCGCATGCCAGCGCAGGTCGTGGCGCAACCAGCGTCGCACCGCCCGCGACACCCTTGCCTCGCCCGCGAACCACACGTATCCCGGTGCATCCGGTCGCGGCCAGTCGCGGGCCGCCTCGGCGAGCAGGCTGTCGCCGGCGCCGTTTCCGCTCCCGTCCAGCCACGTCACGGTCAGCGCGGCATCGGTGGCGAACTGCTGCCGGTCCTCGGGGGTGGTGACCTCCGCGATCACGTGTACCCGCGCCGAGCCGGGTAGCTCCTCGACGATCCGGCCCACCGCGGGCAGTGCCGTCATGTCGGCGACGAGGAGCTGCCACTCGGTGTCAGCGGGCGGCGCGTACCACCCCGAGGCGGTCGAGAACCCGAGCGTCTCGCCCGGGCGCGCGCCCGCGGCCCAGTGTGCTGCGGTCCCGCCCGCATGGACGGCGAAATCGATGTCCATCTCCTGTGCGTCCGGGTCCCAGCGACGCACGGTGTAGCTGCGTTTCTCTTCGCCGTCGGGCGGGAAGGCGAGGAGCAGGCGCTCGTCCGGCCTTCCGCTGGACTCGAATCGACCGAGATCTCCGCCCGCGAGGGTGATCCTCTGCATGTTCGGCGTCACCCGCCGCGTGCGCGCCACGGGTGCCGACCAGTCGAGGTGGTCCAGGGAGTCGTCGGACATGCGCTCACGGTAGCGGGACGGCCCGGCAGTTACCGGTCGGCAAGCGTGGGGGGCGCGTCGTACGCGACGCCCCGGTGTGCCCGGCCGCAGGCGGCCGGGAAGCGGCGCCTCCGGGTGTGACGAGTACGCCGCTCGGAGGGCGCCGCCGTGGTCCGGCGGAGTCCTCTGCGGCCGGTCCGGACGGTGCTCTCCCGGGGCCTGCGCCGCGGATGCGGGCGTGTCCTCGGAGGTGACGTAAGCTCCCGGAGCCTCCAGTGCACGAGCGCGATGCGAGGGGTGTTCCGCGTCACGCCGAAAATGTGATGTGTGACACGCCGGAGCGAGCACGAAATTTATGGTCCGCGGGATGACGACCTGGGAATTTCATCAATGTGACTCACAACATCTCGGGTTAAGTGTTTCTGTCGGCCACTAGGTGTAGTGTCTTGAGCACTGAGAGACCACAACGAGAACCGACTCGGTGAGCATCTCCATCGGGGGTCACCGCCATCTCGATCAGGGGAAGTCTCAGTGCGCTGAACACACACTTCGTCAGCTCCATTCGGCAGTGGAAAGAGGGACTTCATGAGCATCACCGTCTACACCAAGCCCGCTTGCGTTCAGTGCAATGCCACCTACCGGGCCCTCGACAAGGCGGGTATCGAATACTCCGTCGTCGACATCACCGAAGACCCCGAGGCCCGGGACTACGTCATGGCACTGGGATACCTGCAGGCGCCCGTGATCGTGGCCGGTGACGAGCACTGGTCGGGCTTCCGCCCCGACCGCATCAAGACCCTCTCGGCAAACGCTGCTTGAAGCGAGGCGATCGCACCGCCCGAGGCGGAATTCGATCCGATTCCCGAGCGGCAGTAAACGGTAGTACTAGTCCGGATGGTGGAAACCGATGACATCGCTGGTGTACTTCTCCAGCGCCTCGGAGAACACGCACCGATTCGTCCAGCGGCTCGGGCTGCCTGCGACGCGCATACCCATTCACGACCGCGAGGGCACCTTCGAGGTTCGCGAACCCTACGTGCTGATCGTCCCCACGTATGGCGGGGGAACGACGGCCATGGGCCGCGACACCAGTTACGTCCCGAAGCCGGTCATCCGATTTCTCAACAACACACACAACAGGTCGCTGATCCGAGCAGTGATCGCGGCAGGAAACACCAATTTCGGTGAGTCCTATTGCTTTGCAGGAAACATCATTTCTCAGAAATGCCACGTTCCCTACCTCTACCGCTTCGAACTCATGGGCACAGCCGAGGACGTCGAGCGGGTCAGGGCCGGTCTGGGTGAATTCTGGGATCACTTAGACGACGAGGAGCACGAGAAGTGGCGCCGACCATCACAGACACCATCGACGCGGGGAGCGTAGAGCGCGACGCGCGCGGTGGAGACTCGACGAACGGTCTCGATTACCACGCACTCAACGCAATGCTCAACCTGTACGGCCCCAACGGCGAGATCCAGTTCGACAAGGACGTCGCCGCCGCCCGCCAGTACTTCCTGCAGCACGTCAACCAGAACACCGTCTTCTTCCACAACCTGGACGAGAAGCTCGACTACCTCGTGGAGGAGAACTACTACGAGCCCGAGGTCCTCGACCAGTACTCGCGCGCGTTCGTGAAGTCGCTGATCGAGCACGCCTACTCGAAGAAGTTCCGCTTCCCGACGTTCCTGGGCGCGTTCAAGTACTACACCTCGTACACGCTGAAGACGTTCGACGGCAAGCGTTACCTGGAGCGATTCGAGGACCGCGTCTGCATGGTCGCCCTCACGCTCGCCGCCGGCGACGAGGAACTGGCGACCAAGCTCGTCGACGAGATCATCGCCGGCCGGTTCCAGCCCGCCACCCCCACGTTCCTCAACTCCGGCAAGAAGCAGCGCGGCGAGCCCGTGTCCTGCTTCCTGCTGCGCATCGAGGACAACATGGAGTCCATCGGCCGCTCCATCAACTCGGCGCTGCAGCTGTCCAAGCGCGGCGGCGGAGTTGCGTTGCTGCTCAGCAATGTTCGCGAGCACGGTGCCCCGATCAAGAAGATCGAGAACCAGAGCTCCGGTGTCATCCCGATCATGAAGCTGCTCGAGGACTCCTTCTCGTACGCCAACCAGCTCGGCGCGCGTCAGGGCGCAGGCGCGGTGTACCTGCACGCGCACCACCCGGACATCTACCGCTTCCTCGACACCAAGCGGGAGAACGCCGACGAGAAGATCCGCATCAAGACGCTGTCGCTGGGTGTGGTCATCCCGGACATCACGTTCGAGCTGGCGAAGAAGAACGAGGACATGTACCTGTTCTCGCCGTACGACGTCGAGCGCATCTACGGTGTCCCGTTCGCGGACGTCAACGTCACCGAGAAGTACTACGAGATGGTCGACGACAAGCGGATCCGCAAGTCGAAGATCAAGGCGCGCGAGTTCTTCCAGACCATCGCCGAGCTGCAGTTCGAGTCGGGCTACCCGTACATCATGTTCGAGGACACGGTGAACCGGGCCAACCCCATCGAGGGCAAGATCACCCACTCCAACCTGTGCTCGGAGATCCTGCAGGTCTCGACGCCGTCAGTGTTCAACGACGACCTCTCGTACAGCGAGGTCGGCAAGGACATCTCCTGCAACCTCGGCTCGCTGAACATCGCGAAGACCATGGACTCGCCCGACTTCGCACGCACCATCGAGGTGTCGATCCGCGCCCTCACCGCGGTGTCCGATCAGACGCACATCTACTCGGTGCCGTCGATCGAGCAGGGCAACAACGACTCCCACGCCATCGGCCTCGGCCAAATGAACCTGCACGGGTACCTGGCCCGTGAGCGGATCTTCTACGGCTCCGACGAGGGCATCGACTTCACGAACATCTACTTCTACACCGTCGTGTTCCACGCGGTGCGGGCGTCCAACCGGATCGCCATCGAGCGGGGCACCCACTTCAAGGGCTTCCCGCAGTCCAAGTACGCGTCCGGCGAGTACTTCGACAAGTACACCGATCAGGTGTGGGAGCCGAAGACGGAGCGGGTGCGGCAGCTGTTCGCCGAGTCCGGTGTGCACATCCCGACGCAGGACGACTGGCGCGAGCTGAAGGCGTCCGTGCAGAAGTACGGCATCTACAACCAGAACCTGCAGGCCGTCCCGCCGACGGGGTCGATCTCGTACATCAACTACTCCACCAGCTCCATCCACCCGGTGGCGTCGAAGATCGAGATCCGCAAGGAAGGCAAGATCGGCCGCGTCTACTACCCGGCGCCCTACCTGACCAACGACAACCTGGAGTACTACCAGGATGCCTACGAGATCGGGTACGAGAAGATCGTCGACACCTATGCCGCGGCGACGCAGCACGTCGACCAGGGGCTGTCGCTGACGCTGTTCTTCAAGGACACCGCCACCACCCGCGACATCAACAAGGCGCAGATCTACGCGTGGCGCAAGGGCATCAAGACGCTGTACTACATCCGGCTGCGTCAGATGGCTCTGGAGGGTACCGAGGTCGAAGGTTGCGTTTCCTGCATGCTGTAGACGGCTCCGCCGCCCGTGAGTACTTATTAACCGCCGGCGGTTGATAAGTACTCACAGCCGAACGAAGTGAGGAATCAATGGTCAAGCTGGTGAGTCGCGTATCCGCGATCAACTGGAACCGCGTCCAGGACGAGAAGGACGCCGAGGTGTGGGACCGTCTCGTCGGCAACTTCTGGCTGCCCGAAAAGGTGCCGGTGTCCAACGACATCCCGTCGTGGGGGACGCTCACGCCGCAAGAGAAGCAGCTCACGATGCGGGTGTTCACGGGGCTGACGCTCCTCGACACCATTCAGGGCACCGTGGGCGCCGTCAGCCTCATCCCCGACGCCATCACCCCGCACGAAGAGGCGGTGTACACCAACATCGCGTTCATGGAGTCGGTGCACGCCAAGAGCTACAGCTCGATCTTCTCGACACTGTGCTCCACCCGCGACATCGACGACGCCTTCCGCTGGTCCGAGGAGAACCCGAACCTGCAGCGCAAGGCCGAGATCGTCATGGACTACTACCAGGGCGACGAGCCGCTCAAGCGCAAGGTGGCATCCACCCTGCTCGAGAGCTTCCTGTTCTACTCGGGCTTCTATCTGCCGATGTACTGGTCGTCGCGGGCGAAGCTCACCAACACCGCCGACCTCATCCGCCTCATCATCCGCGACGAGGCCGTGCACGGGTACTACATCGGCTACAAGTACCAGAAGGGGCTCGAGCAGCTCACCGAGGCCGAGCGCGACGACCTCAAGAACTACACGTTCGAGTTGCTCTTCGAGCTCTACGACAACGAGGTCGACTACACCCAGGACCTCTACGACGAGGTGGGCCTCACCGAAGACGTCAAGAAGTTCCTGCGGTACAACGCGAACAAGGCGCTGATGAATCTCGGCTACGAGGGTCTGTTCCCGAAGGACGAGACGGACGTCAACCCGGCGATCCTGTCGGCGCTCTCACCCAACGCGGACGAGAACCACGACTTCTTCTCCGGCTCGGGCAGCTCCTACGTCATCGGCAAGGCCGTCAACACCGAAGACGAGGACTGGGACTTCTAGGCCCGCTCGCGACTTCCAGAGCTGTCGCCCAATGTCACACCGGTTAAGTTCGACTGCACCGGTGTGGCATTGGGCGAACTGCGTTCAGCGGCGGAACCACGCCTCGGGCTCGTCCTGCAGCGCCTTGTCGAGCCGCAGCCGCGACGACGGGGTGAGGTCCGGCGGCAGCGCGTCGGGGAAGAACCAGGCGACGTCGTGGTTTTCGTCGTCCGACACGGAAGCCTCCCCGATCAGGTACCGCGCGAGGAAGCACACGTCGAGATACTGCGCGACGTCGCCGTTCGGGTAGGTGATCGGGTCGGTGACGTCGACGCTCGTGATCCGGACCAGTTCCGCGTCGACGCCGGTTTCCTCGCGCACCTCACGCAGGGCGGCGGGTCCGGGTTCCTCCCCGGGTTCGAGGATGCCGGACACGACGGCCCATTTGCCGTTGTCGACGCGCCGGGTCAGCAGCACCCGGCCGTCGGCGTCACGCACGACGACACTCACCCCGGACAGCCACAGCGGCGCAGTGCCGACGTGGCCGCGCAGGGCGGTGACGAACTCGGGGACGGGCACCGGGCCTCCTAGCCGACGTAACCGTTCAGCGTGTTCCGCAGGTCGGTGAGCATCGCGCGCGCGGCGACGACACCGTTTCCGCCCCACACGTCACCCTCGACGGCGAAGACCCGCTTGTCGGAGGCCGCCTCGAGGTCTTCCCAGGCCTCACCGGACATGACGTCCTCCGCGTGCGCGGTGCCCTCCTCGCCGTCCAGGACGGCGTAGATGAGGTCGCCCTCGGCCTGATCGATGTCGGATTCGGAGATCGGTTCGGTGACTGCGCCGTCGAGGTTCTGATACGCGGGTCGCCGCACACCGGCGTCGGTGAGGACCTGGCCGGCGAACGTGGCCGGACCCTCGACCTCCATGCTGTCGGCGCCGAAGCGGACGACGGAGGCCTGCGTCTGCGCGGCATCGATGTCGACGCCGAGTTGCTTCGCGTCCTGCTGGTACAGCTCCAGTGCGGCCGTCGCCGCGTCGGCGCGGCCCAGGGCGTTGCCGGCGAGGAGGAACTGCGCCTTCCAGTACACGGGGTCGGAGCCGACGAACACGGTGGGCGCGATGGGGGAGAGCGCGCCGTCCAGCTGGTCGGACGCCGGACTCGATCCGAGGATCAGGTCCGGGTCCGCCTGCGCGATCTTGTTCACGTCCGGGGCATCGACGGATCCGACACTCGGGATCTCGGAGATGCCCGTGCCGAGGTATCCGGGTTGCGGCGAGTCCCCGTCGACGGTCGCCGCGCCGACCACGTTCTCCCACATACCGAGTGCGCACACCGCGTCCAGCGCGGCGCTGTCGAGTACCACGATCCGCTGCGGATCGGACGGAACCTCGCTCTCGCCCTTCGTGTGGACCACCCGGTGCGTCGAGCCGGCCGCGAGTGCGGCGTCGACCGGGGTCGGCTCGGCGCAGGCGGTCGTGGTGTCCCTCTCGATGCCGACCACGCCGGCTCCGGCGATTTGCGTGGTGGTCCGGACGATGGACGCCGCGGGATCGTCGTCGGACGGTTGAGAGCAGCCGGCGACTGCGAGCGCAGCGACGGCGGCGACGAGACCGGTGGACGCGCGGCGGGCGGAAAACCTACGAGGGGACAATTCGGCGACTTCCTGTGTGTGCGGGCGCGTTCAGGTTAGCCGCTGTGCTTGTCCACCCCGAACGTGTCCGACAGGTCGTCGAGGATGAGATGCGCGCCTTGGATGCTGACCGGCGACATCCAGCGGGCGTCGTCGACGTCGATCTTGCGTCCCTTCAGCGTCTGCCACAACGGGCTCTCCAGGAACGGCTTGGCCGCTTCGGCGCTCTTGCCGGCCGGGTCCTGCCAGGTGCTGACGAAGATGGCGTCGCCCTCCGCCCCGCTGATCAGCTCGGGGCTGATGGCTTGCATGATGTTGTCCGGATCGGCCGGATCGGGGCCCTGGCTCTGCGGACGGGCGAGCCCGGCGTCCGACAGGACGATCCCGCTGAACGAGGTCGTGCGGTAGAGGCGCGCCGTCGGCTCGCCCGCGAACCGGACGACGGAGATCACCGGATTCGACGCCGTGTCGTTGATCTCCGCGCCGACGGCGGCGGCCCGCTCCTCGTAGGCGCCGATCTTCTGCTCCGCGAGCTCCTCCTTGCCCAGTGCCGTGCCGACGAGCCGGATGTTGTCCTTCCACGTGGGCCCGGTCGTCTCGGTGAAGATGGTCGGCGCGATCGCGGACAGTTGCCCGTAGTTCTTCGCGTCGCGCACTTCGGCGGAGATGATCAGGTCGGGTTGCAGCGCGGCGATCTGCTCGAGGCTCGCGTTGCTGACCTTGCCCACCGATTCGGCTTCCGCCGCGAACTCGTCCCGCGAGGAGCCGAGGTAGTCGGGCAGGCCGGGTTCGCGGTAGTCGACGTATCCGACGAGCGGCGCCTCGAGGAGGAGGACGGCGTCGGTGAAGCTGTTGTCGAGTGCCACGATGCGCTGCGGCGCGGCCGGGATCTCGGTGCTGCCGCGGAAGTGGTCGACGGTGCGGGGGAACTGCCCGGTCGACGAGGTGGTGCTGGATGCGGCGGCGGAGTCGTCGCTGCTGGAGCAGGACGTGATCGAGAAAGTGGCTGCAGCGGCCAGTGCGACCGCGCCGGCGACGACCCGGCGTCGGGAGAGAACGTTCACATGGTGCTCCTGGTAGAAGTTAGGTGAGCGAAACCTTAGCACCGGGGTTTCGGCGTGTCGGAGCGTCCGGGATCCGTGTCGACCGGTCGCGTGCGACACGCCGGACCGCGTGACGGTGAGCACTCCCCGGGGCCACAAACCGCAGGTCGCGTGCGCCACAATTTGCTCTGAGTCCGGGTAAGTACGACAGTGGGTAGGACCCAGTCGGAGGCCGCTCAGGGCACGGTCTACGATTCGATGAGCGCAAGCCAGAGACCGTTCGCCTCGCAGCCCGGGGACGGACGCGCATTCAGGAGGATCAGTGACTGCCGTAGCGCCCCAGCCAGTCCCCGCGATAGCTGCAGCCAGGCCTTACCCGCCGCGGCAGGGACCCAAGGGCTCGTTCATCTTCAAAATGATTACGACCACCGACCCCAAGGTGCTCGGAATCATGTACTTGACGACCTCGATCGCGTTCTTCCTCATCGGTGGTCTCATGGCCCTGATGATGCGCGCCGAGCTCGCTGTGCCCGGTATGCAGTTCTTGTCGAACGAACAGTTCAACCAGCTGTTCACGATGCACGGCACGATCATGCTGCTGCTGTACGCGACGCCGATCGTGTTCGGGTTCGCCAACTACATCCTGCCGCTGCAGATCGGCGCCCCCGACGTGGCGTTCCCGCGACTCAACGCGTTCAGCTACTGGCTGTACGTGTTCGGCGCGATCATCACGACCGCCGGCTTCATCACCCCCGGCGGTGCCGCGGACTTCGGCTGGACCGCCTACACGCCCCTGACGAGTGCCCTGCACTCCCCTGGCGTCGGCGCCGACCTCTGGGTCATGGGCCTCGCGGTCGCAGGCCTCGGCACCATCCTCGGTGGTGTCAACATGATCACCACCGTCATCTGCCTGCGTGCCCCCGGCATGACCATGTTCCGGATGCCGATCTTCACGTGGAACATTTTCATCACCAGCATCCTGATTCTGCTGGCGTTCCCGCTGCTGACCGCTGCTTTCATGGGCCTGTTCGTGGACCGTCACCTCGGTGGCCACATCTTCGACCCGGCCACCGGCGGTGTGCTGCTGTGGCAGCACCTGTTCTGGTTCTTCGGTCACCCCGAGGTGTACATCATCGCGCTGCCGTTCTTCGGCATCGTGTCGGAGATCTTCCCGGTCTTCAGCCGTAAGCCCGTGTTCGGTTACAGCGGCCTGGTCTACGCGACCCTGGCGATCGCCGCCCTCTCCATCGCGGTATGGGCTCACCACATGTACGCCACCGGCGCCGTGCTGCTCCCGTACTTCTCGTTCATGACGTTCCTGATCGCGGTGCCCACCGGGGTGAAGATCTTCAACTGGATCGGCACCATGTGGAAGGGGCAGTTGACGTTCGAGTCGCCGATGCTGTTCTCCATCGGCTTCCTCATCACGTTCCTCTTCGGTGGTCTGTCCGGCGTCATCCTCGCGAGCCCGCCCCTGGACTTCCACGTCACGGACACCTACTTCGTGGTCGCCCACTTCCACTACGTGGTCTTCGGCACCGTCGTGTTCGCCACCTACGCCGGCATCTACTTCTGGTTCCCGAAGATGACCGGACGCATGATGGACGAGCGTCTCGGCAAGTGGCACTTCTGGACCACGTTCATCGGCTTCCACGGCACGTTCCTCGTCCAGCACTGGCTGGGTAACGAAGGTATGCCGCGTCGCTACGCCGACTACCTGCCCTCGGACGGCTTCACGTTCCTGAACACCTTCTCGACGATCTTCGCGTTCGTCCTCGGTGCCTCGACGCTGCCGTTCATCTGGAACGTCTTCAAGAGTTACCGGTACGGCGAAGTCGTGACCGTCGACGACCCGTGGGGTTACGGCAATTCGCTCGAGTGGGCCACCAGCTGCCCGCCGCCGCGGCACAACTTCACCGAGCTGCCGCGCATCCGCTCCGAGCGTCCCGCGTTCGAGCTGCACTACCCGCACATGGTCGAGCGGATGAAGGCAGAGGCGCACGTCGGACCGGGCCACGGTGGCAAGCACGCCAGCACCGTGCTCGAGAAGGAACGCCACGAGCCGCTGACCGTCGGCGACGAAGGCGACCCCGGAACCGACACCGGCCGCTGACACATCAGTTTCGGAAAGGCCCCGCCCCCACACCGGGCGGGGCCTTTCAGTTGGCACAATGGGTGCCGGACAAGCCGCGCGAGCAACATGATCGGAGTACATCGGTGGGTGCAGCAGACACCACTGTTCTGGTGACCGTGACGGGCCCCGACCGACCCGGCGTCACCTCGGTGCTCTTCGGGTCGCTCTCCCGCCACGACGTGAGCCTTCTCGACGTGGAGCAGGTGGTGATTCGTGGGCGACTGACCCTCGGTGTCCTGGTGGCCTGCCCCGAGAACGGGGAAGCGCTGCAGGAGGAACTCGAAGAGGCGATGGCCACCGTCGGGATGTCGGTGGACGTCGAGATCGGTGCCGATCCCGGCAGGCAGTCGCTGTCGACCCACGCCGTGGTCGTCCTCGGTAGCCCGGTGTCCGCTCGCGCGCTGCGCTCGGTGGCCCGGGAGATGGCGACCCTCGGGGTCAACATCGACTCGATCCGCGGTGTCGCCGATTACCCGGTGACGGGCCTCGAACTTCTCGTGAGCGCTCCCGGCACGGCGGAGGCGGACAAGAGTCTGCGCACCGTACTGGCAGAAGTGGCCGTGCGCGAGAACGTCGACATCGCGGTCGAACGCGGGGGACTGGCCCGTCGGGCCAAACGGCTCATCGTGTTCGACGTCGACTCGACCCTCGTCCAGGGCGAGGTCATCGAGATGCTCGCCGCGCGGGCGGGCGTCGAGGACGAGGTGCGCGCCGTCACCGAATCGGCGATGCGCGGCGAGATCGACTTCACCGAATCCCTGCACCAGCGGGTCGCAACCCTCGCCGGCCTCGACGCGTCCGTGATCGACGACGTCGCGGAGAACTTGGAACTGACACCGGGCGCCCGCACCACCATCCGGACGCTGCGCAGGCTCGGCTTCCACTGCGGTGTGGTGTCCGGCGGCTTCCGGCAGGTCATCGAGGGCCTGGCCCACGAACTGGAACTGGACTTCGTGCAGGCCAACACGCTCGAGATCGTGGACGGCAAGCTCACCGGCCGGGTGATCGGCGACATCGTCGACCGGGCCGCGAAGGCGACCGCACTGCGCAAGTTCGCCGCTCAGGTCGGCGTCCCGATGGAACAGACGGTGGCGGTCGGCGACGGCGCCAACGACATCGACATGCTCAACGCCGCCGGGCTGGGAATCGCGTTCAACGCCAAGCCCGCTCTGCGCGAGGTCGCGGACACCGCACTGTCGCACCCCTTCCTCGACGCCGTGCTGTTCATCCTCGGGGTCACCCGCGACGAGGTCGAGGCCGCCGACGCGGTGGACGGCGTGGTGCGACGAGTCCCGCTGTCGTGACGGAATCGTGCCACGGTGCGGTCACCGGGGAGACCGGTGACGACACCCTGTGGGCGGCGCGTCACGCCGTCCTCGCGGCCGGATACGGCGGCCGGCCGGATCCGGACGACCCGGCACAGGTCCTCGCCATGCCGATCGTGCTGCACATTCCGAAGGCCGACCCCCCGCCCCGTAGTGCTCTGCTGGAAGCTGCAGCCACCGCGGCCGTGGCGTTGTGCCTCGACCCCCGCGTCGGCCCCGACGAGACGGGCGCGCCCGGACCGTGGCAGGAGGATTACCTCGCCTGGATCGGGTCCCGGATCCGCAAGGTGACGCGGCGGGCACGGGGAGCCGGGTGGCGTGCGGCGCAGGAGGTCGACGGGATCACCGTCGACGTCGACGGTGCGCAGGCCCGCGCGCTCGTGCCCGTCGCCGTCGGTGCGCTCGATCCCCGCATCCGGAAGTTGCAGATCGGCGGGACCGATCTCGACCACGACGACCCCGGAGAGATCCCGGACGGGGATCCGGTGCTGTGGATCAACTCCGCTCTGGACATGACGGTGGGGAAGGCCGCGGCCCAGGTGGGCCACGCGTCGATGCTGCTCGCCGGTGCGATGACCACCGAGCAGGCTCGCGCGTGGGCGGCCACCGGCTACCGCTGCACCGTGCGGGACGCCGACGTCGGACTGTGGGAAGAGCTGACCATCGAGGTGGTGCGGGGCCGGGCGATCGCAGTGCGCGACGCCGGCTTCACCGAAGTGGCTCCCGGATCGATGACCGTGATCGCCTGCCCCTGAGCGTGGTGGCCGACGCATCGACAGTCCAGTGCCTGCGTCGTGGCTATGGGGTGCGGCAGGATTTCCCGGAACACTGACGGGCATGCTCGCTCGACGCCTGATCGCTCTGTTCGCCGGACTGTGGCTGTACGGCTTCTCGATGGCCATGATGATCACCGCCGGCCTCGGTCTCGACCCCTGGGATGTGTTCCATCAGGGGGTCGCGGATCGCACGCCACTCAGTTTCGGTGTGGTGACCGCGCTGACCGGTGTCGTGGTGCTCGCGCTCTGGATCCCGATCCGCCAGAAACCGGGATTCGGGACGATCGCCAACGTCGTGGTCATTGCCGTCTCGGTGGACACCTCGCTCGCGTTCCTCGAACCCGCCGACTCCCTTCTCGTGCGCATCGTGGTGATGCTCGGTGGCGTGGTCCTCAACGCGCTCGCCACCGTGCTGTACATCGGTGCGGGGATGGGTCCCGGCCCGAGGGACGGTCTCATGACCGGTCTGGTCGCGCGCACCGGGCTGTCGGTGCGGGTGATCCGCACGTCGATCGAGGTGACGGTGCTGGCCACCGGCTGGTTGCTCGGCGGCACCGTGGGGGTGGGCACCGTCGTCTACGCGCTGGGCATCGGCCCGCTCATCCAGCTGATGATGCGCTTCGGTGGCATCTATCCGACCGCACGAAAGACGAGCAGCGTCGGACCGGACAGCGCGATCGTGGAGTCTCCGGAGATCGGGCCGCCCGGCGCGGGTGCGCCGTCGGGGGACGCCGAGTCGAATTCGGCGAGCACCGTGCCGTAGAACCATTCGGGACAGCCCAGGGTGATCACGGTGGGTCCGCCCGAGTGGAAGACGAGAAGCCAGCTGTCGTCGGTGAGCTGGTGCCCGTCTTCGGTGTGGGAGCGGATGTCGGAACCGTCGATCCACGCCTGGAGGGTGCGCCTGGAGTCGTCGTACCACGCGCGGTCGTCCATCTCCGCGCCGTCGGCGCCGAACCACACGAGGTCGGGATGGCCGGTGGGTGTGCGCCTGCCTTCGAAGAATTCCGGCTGGCGCAGCGCGGGGGAGGCGCGTCGGAGGTCGAGGGCCCGGGTGACGAATGCGGTGAGAGTCGTGTCCCCGGTACTCCAGTCGAGTGGCCAGGAGTCTTCACGCGGGGTGTCTTCGGGGACGCAGTACGCGTTGTTGTTGCCGCCGAGGGTGTGACCGAACTCGTCGCCTGCGGTGAACATCGGCGTGCCGGTCGACAGTGCGAGCGTGGCCAGGAGCGCGCGGACGTGCCGGGACCGCGCCTCGATGATCGACGGATCGTCGGTGGGGCCTTCGACGCCGTGGTCGACGGAGTCGTTGTGATCGGCGCCGTCCCGGTTGTCCTCGCCGTTCGCCTCGTTGTGTTTGCGGCGGTACGACACGAGGTCCGCGGCGGTGAAACCGTCGTGCGCGGTCACGAAATTGACGGACGCCCACGGCCGCCGGTTTCCGAACACGTCCTCGGAACCCGCCACCCGGGAGGCGAGATCGCGTACCCCGGTGCCGCCGTTCCAGAACCGTCGAACGGTGTTGCGGTACTTGTCGTTCCATTCCGACCACTGAACGCCGAAGTGCCCGACCCGATATCCGTCCGACGTGGCGTCCCACGGTTCGGCGATCAGTTTGCACCGGGAGAGAACGGGATCCGCCGTGATCGCGGAGAAGATCGAAGCGCGGGAATCGAATCGGCCGCCACCGGGCCGGCCGAGAGCGGACGCGAGGTCGAACCGGAAGCCGTCGACCCCCATCTCGTGCGCCCAGTAGCGCAGGCTGTCGCCGATCATCCGGACGGCGACGGGCGACTGTGCGTCGACGGTGTTCCCGCAGCCGGTGAGATCGATGTCGCGACCGTCGGAGTCGAGGAGGTAGTAGCCGGGGGCGTCGAGGCCGCGCCAGCTGAGGCTGATGCCGTCGACGCCCTGTTCGCAGGTGTGGTTGTACACCACGTCGAGGACGACCTCGATCCCCGCGGCGTGCAGCGCGTCGACCATCGTGTGGAATTCGGTGATCTCCTGACCGGGCACCACCGCATAACCCGGGTGAGGGGCGAAGAACGCCGCGGTGGCGTACCCCCAGTGGTTGCGCATGCCCCGCGAACGCACGGTGGCCTCGGAGATGTACGCCTGGACGGGAAGCAGTTCGACCGCGGTCACCCCGAGACGGACGAGATGACCGACGACGGCGGGTTCCGCGAGACCCAGATACGTTCCGCGGTACTGCGGCGGCACGTCGGGGTGCCGTGCGGTGAACGATCCCACGTGAAGTTCGTAGACAACGGTTTCCTCCCACGGCCTTTCGATCCGCGGTCCGCTCGTGCGGGCGTGGTCGGCCGTCACCACCGACAGAGGGGTGTGGCCCAGGCTGTCGACGCGCGACGGGCCGCCGAACGGGTCGCCGTCGTGGGAGACGAGTGCGTCGTGGTCGCCGAGTTCGCCCGTGATGCCGGTCGCCCACGGATCCAGAAGCAGCTTGGCGGGGTTGAGGCGCACGCCGCGTGCGGGGTCCCAGCGTCCGTGCGCGCGGTAGCCGTAGCGCTGTCCCGCACCGACGCCCTCGACGATGCCGTGCCAGATGCCGTACGTCCGCTGGACCAGGTCGATCCGCGTCTCGTCGCCGTCCTCGGAAATCAGGCACACCTGTACCAGTTCGGCGTCGGGAGCGTGGACCGCGAACTGCGTTCCGGTGCCACGCACATTCGCTCCCAGGGGAAACGGTGATCCGGGCAGCCGCAGACTCGGCGGGAGCGACGACATCTCGCCGGGGTGCGAATCGATGTGAGGCGACACGCAACTGATCCTGCCGTGAATGCTCGGAAGATGTGCGGGAAGATGGGTCCGTGCATGAACCTGATCCTGATCTCCTCATCGAATTCGACGACGTTCTCCTCCGCCGCGGGGGCAACACTCTGGTGGGCCCGGTCACCTGGAAGGTGGAACTCGACGAGCGGTGGGTCGTCCTCGGACCGAACGGGGCAGGGAAGACGTCGTTGCTCCGGATCGCGGCCGCCGAACTGCATCCCACGAGCGGAAGCGCCTACCTTCTCGGCGAGCGGCTCGGCCGCGTCGACATCAACGAACTGCGTCCGCGGATCGGACTGTCCTCCTCGGCGCTCGCCAACCGGGTGCCGTCCGAGGAGATCGTGACCGATCTCGTCGTCTCCGCCGGCTACGCGGTCCTCGGACGCTGGCGTGAGCGCTACGACGACATGGACACCGCCCGTGCCGTCGAGATGCTCGAGAGCCTCGGTGCCGAGCACCTCGCCAGACGCACGTACGGCACCCTGTCCGAGGGTGAGCGCAAGCGCGTCCTCATCGCCCGTGCGCTGATGACCGACCCGGAACTGCTGCTGCTCGACGAGCCCGCCGCCGGTCTCGACCTAGGTGGGCGCGAGGAACTCGTCGCGCGCCTCACCGATCTCGCCGCCGACCCCGACGCCCCCGCGACGGTCCTCGTCACCCACCACGTCGAGGAGATCCCGCCGGGCTTCACTCATGCACTGCTCCTCAAGGAGGGGGAGGTCGTCTCGCAGGGGCTCCTGGATCAGGTCATCACGGCCGAGAACCTCAGCGAGGCGTTCAGCCAGTCCATCAGCCTGGACAAGGTCGACGGCCGGTTCTTCGCGCGGCGGACCCGCGTCCCCGGCGCGCACCGGCGAGGCTGAGGACCGGCGGTCACACCGGGGGACCGACTGCGACCCGCGTCACCCGGCGGCGTAGGTTCCGAGACATGGTCTCGAAGCAAGAGCAGGCGCCCCGCGACAGTACCGACGTGGCACCCAAGGACGCGTCCACGGTCATCCTCATCCGTGACGCCGCGGCAGATGTCGCGGCGTCCGGTATCGAGGTGTTCCTCCTCCGCCGGGTGAAGGGGATGGCGTTCGCCGGCGGCATGACCGTATTCCCCGGCGGCGGGGTCGACCCGTCCGACGCCGAAGCCGAGGTCGACTGGGCGGGACCGTCCGTCGACTGGTGGGCCGGGCGGTTCTCCACCGATGCGGCGCGCGCGAAGGCCCTCGTATGTGCGGCGGTGCGTGAGACGTTCGAGGAATGCGGCGTGCTCCTCGCGGGATCGAGCGCGGACACGGTCGTGGCGGACACGTCCCGTTATTCGCAGTCCCGAACACAGCTCGAGAAGCGGGAACTGTCGTTCAGCGACTTCCTGAAGCGCGAGAACCTCGTCCTGCGGGCCGACCTGCTGCGGCCCTGGGCCAACTGGATCACCCCGGTCGGCGAGGGCCGCCGCTACGACACGCGTTTCTTCGTCGCCGCCGCACCGCACGGCCAGATCGCGGACGGCGCGACGTCCGAGGCCGAGGAGGTGCAGTGGCAGAGTCCCGCCGCGGCGCTCGCGCACTGGCAGGGCGGCGGAAGCATTTTGCTGCCGCCGACGTGGAGTCAGCTCACGGGGCTCAGCGCGTTCGGTTCGGTCGCGGAGGTGCTGGCCGCGGAGCCGGAGATCCCGGTGATCCTGCCGACTCTGATCACGGACGAGGAGCAGCTCCGCGTCGAGTTCCCGGGGCAGGACGGCTACTACGAAGCCGGTCCGCATCCGTGGGCGTCCCGCGACTGATCGCGATGCGGCGGGCCGCGAAACCGGGTCGGAGGCAGACAAGTAGCCTTTTGCCTCATGGCTGAGTTTGTCACTCTCGAGGTATCCGAAGGCATCGGCACGATCCGGCTGGCGCGCCCCCCGATGAACGCCCTGAACCGCCAGGTTCAGCAGGAGTTGCGGGCAGCGGCGCGGGAGGCGACCGTCAACGCCGACGTGAAGGCCGTCATCGTCTACGGCGGCGAGAAGGTCTTCGCCGCGGGCGCGGACGTGAAGGAAATGTCCGAGATGGACTTCGGGCAGATGTCCGACGTGATCGGCGACCTGCAGTCCGACCTCGCGGCGGTCTCCGAGATCCCGAAGCCCACCGTTGCCGCCATCACGGGGTACGCGCTCGGCGGCGGCCTGGAGGTCGCGCTGTCGGCGGACCGGCGCATCGCGGGCGACAACGCCAAGCTCGGCGTGCCGGAGATCCTGCTCGGCATCATCCCCGGCGGCGGCGGCACTCAGCGTCTCGCCCGGCTGATCGGACCGTCCAAGGCCAAGGATCTACTGTTCACCGGCCGGTTCGTCGACGCCGAGGAGGCTCTCGCGATCGGTCTGGTCGACGAGGTCGTGGCGCCGGACGACGTGTACGAGGCGGCCCGCACGTGGGCGTCGCAGTTCACGAAGGGAGCGGGCCGCGCCCTGGCTGCGGCGAAGGCCGCCGTGGACCGTGGGCTGGACGTCGACCTGGGGACAGGGCTCGCGGTGGAGCGTCAGCTGTTCACCTCGTTGTTCGCCACCCAGGACCGCAAGATCGGGATGGAATCGTTCATCGAGAACGGCCCAGGTAAGGCTCAGTTCACAGGCGAGTAGTCTGGAGCCCGAAACTAGAACCTGTTCACTCTTACCAGCGAGTAGGATTTGCCGCATGACTGCAAGCGCCCATGACGACCCAGCTCCTCATCCGCACGCCACCGCCGAAGAGGTAGAGGCTGCGCTGAAGGACACCAAACTCGCCCAGGTGCTGTACCACGACTGGGAAGCCGAGACGTACGACGAGAAGTGGTCGATCTCGTACGACGAGCGGTGCATCGACTACGCGCGCGGACGTTTCGACGCCGTCGCGGGCGATCAGCCGCTGCCCTACGAGCGGGCGCTCGAACTGGGCTGCGGCACCGGATTCTTCCTCCTCAACCTGATGCAGGGCGGGGTCGCGAAGACCGGTTCGGTCACCGACCTGTCGCCCGGCATGGTGAAGGTCGCCCTCCGCAACGCCGAGGGCCTGGGATTGTCCGTCGACGGCCGCGTCGCCGACGCCGAAACCATCCCGTACGAGGACGGTACGTTCGACCTCGTCGTGGGACACGCTGTCCTGCATCACATCCCGGATGTCGAGCAGTCGCTGCGCGAGGTTCTGCGCGTCCTGAAGCCGGGCGGGCGTTTCGTGTTCGCCGGTGAGCCGACCACGATCGGCAACTTCTACGCCCGCTGGCTGGGTCGCGCGACGTGGGAGGTCACCACCCGGGTCACCAAGTTGCCGTTCCTAGCGGACTGGCGTCGCCCGCAGGCGGAATTGGACGAGTCGTCCCGCGCGGCCGCGCTCGAGGCCGTCGTCGACCTCCACACGTTCGATCCGAGCGACCTCGAGAAGATCGCGAAGTCGGCAGGCGCCGAGCAGGTTCACGCGGCCACCGAGGAATTCGCCGCCGCTCTGCTCGGGTGGCCCGTCCGCACGTTCGAGGCGGCTGTGCCCCCGGAGAAGCTGGGCTGGGGCTGGGGGCGTTTCGCGTTCACCGGATGGAAGACGCTCAGCTGGGTCGACGAGAAGGTTCTCCGGCACGTGGTTCCACGGGGATTCTTCTACAACGTCATGATCACCGGCGTGAAGCCCGGCAACTGAATTGGGCTATGCGTTCACTGCCGGGGACGTGGAGTTCCTGCAGAGCCCGGACGGGGCAGCCGCGCTCGCGGAGGTGGACGGCTTCGCACTGACCACGTCTACGCGCCTGGCCGACATCGGCCGGGCGCGTACGCGTTTCGGCTCCCACGTGGCGCTGCTGGTGGAGACCGTGCTGTTGCGGCGGAAGGCGGCAGCCAAACTTCCCGGCACCGAAAACTGGTTCTTCACCGACGACGCCCTGCAACAGGCGACACCGCGTGCGGTCGCCGCACACCGTGCGACGCGGCTGAAGGACCGGCACGTCCACGACGTCACGTGCTCCATCGGCGCCGAACTGGACGCGGTGGCCGGGACGGCCGCAACCGTGATCGGCAGCGACCTCGACCCGGTCCGGCTCCTGATGGCGCAGCACAACGTTCCCGGGGCGGCCGTTCTCCGCGCCGACGCGCTCGTCCCGTGCACCCGCGGCACCGTCGTGCTCGCGGATCCGGCGCGACGGTCCGGCGGCAGGCGCACACACGACCCCGCCGCGCTGGAGCCGCCGCTGCCCGATCTGATCGACGCATACCGTGGACGGGATCTCGCGGTGAAGTGCGCCCCCGGACTCGATTTCGACCGGCTCGGCTGGGACGGCGAGGTGGAGGTGGTGTCGCTCGACGGCGGCGTGCGCGAGGCGTGCCTGTGGTCGCCGGGACTGTCCGGAGCCGGTGTCACCCGGCGAGCGAGCGTCCTCGGCTCCGACGGCACCGCGTGGACGGTGACGGACGCCGAGGACGACGACATCCCCGAACGCGCGCCGGGCGAGTGGATCATCGACCCCGACGGCGCCGTCGTGCGTGCGGGCCTGGTGCGGCACTACGCCGCCCGGCACGGGCTGTGGCAGCTGGATCCCCGGATCGCCTATCTCACCGGCGATTCGGTCCCCGACGGCGTGCGGGGCTTCCGCATTCTCGAACAGGTGAAGTATTCGGAGAAGTCGCTGCGGCAGGAGCTGGCGCGGCACGACTGCGGGGTGGCGGAAATCCTCGTGCGCGGCGTCGACGTCGATCCCGCGGTCCTGCGTCCCAAGCTGAAGCTGCGCGGAAGTCGTTCGCTCAGTGTGGTGATCACGCGGATCGGCCGAGCCGGCGTCGTCTTCATCTGCGCTTCGCGCCCGTGAGTACTTCTTAACCGCCGGACGTTAATAAGTACTCACGGGTCAGCGGAGGACGAAAAGCTCTCCGAGCAGTGTCGGCGTGAGAACTTCACCCTTCGGCCCGACGGACGTGCCGACCGTGAAGCCCTTCGCCCCGGGCAGGGTGTCCTGGTCGAGGGTTTCGCCGGTCCCGGTGTCGAACGTGAGCATCGCCAGTCCGTCCGTACCCTCGCGGACCACCGCGTAACCGGTGGACCCGGCCGTCTGGGCCGGGACGCCCAGCTGCAGCAGATCCTTCCGCTCCCAGACAAGTTCGGCATGATCGCCCTTGTCCTGCAACGCCAGCAGGTGGCCGTCGAGTCCGCCCGCGGGGATGATCAGACCGTCCGCGGACGTCGACGGGCTGCCGGCGGCGGCATACCCGATGTCGTAACTCCACTTCGGATCGCCGGTCGCGGAATCGATCGCCCACAACGTGCCCCAGTTGTCGTTGGTGTAGACGACGGAGCCGTCGGCCGACAGATCGGGACTGGACGCGCTGCCGCCCGGCAGTGCATCGCTGGACCATTCCTGAGTGATCGCGGGGTTGTCGCCGCCGGAGTACTTCATTGCGACGAGTTCCGCCGCGGGTGCTCCTGGGGCGAAGAACGTGAAGTAGAACTTGCCGGACTCGAGGTCGATGGCCGGCATGTTCGCCACCGGGCAGTCGGGTGCGCCGAAGAAGCAGCCGCTGAGGCCCTTGTCGTCGGGCAGGATGTCGACGGTCGCGCCCTCGGCGACGGACGGCGGCGGGACGAGATCGTACGGCGCCACGACCTTCTGACCGGTCTGCGTGTCCACGACGTTGATCTGGCCGAGCTGGGTGATGAAGAGGAGATTGCCGTCGCCGGTGAACTGCGCCGACAGCGGCGTCCCGACCACCGGTGTGCGCCAACGCAGCTGGCCGTACTCGTTGAACGAGTTGATGGCGCCGTTCTCACCCACGTACACGTTGGCGGCGCCGTCGATGATCGGCGTGGAGGCCACGACACCCGGCGCGAGCTGACGGCACCAGCGTTTGCGGCCGCTGTCCATCTGGTAGGAGAAGAGGTTGCAGCCCTTCTCGGTGCGGGCCGTGATGAAGATCTGGCCGCTGGCGGCCACCGACGCGTAATTCGCCACCGGACCGCCGAGCGGCCGCGACCAGGCGAAGGAGAGTTCGCGGGAACCGGTGACGGGGCTGGTGTCGCTGTTGCGGGCGTCGGCGTGCATGCCGGGCCACCCGCCCGCGGAGAAGATGTCGTCGACCTGCGTTCCGCTGCTGCAGCCGCTGAGGACGACAGCCGAGATCGTCGCCAGCGCCAGTACTGACGAACGTAGGACCCGCCGCATTACTTCTCCTCGTCTTCGATAACGCTCGGCCCAGAGACTATCCCGCCGAGGCTGCGCCGATCGGCACACCCCGATGCCGGTGTCGGAGTCCGGACGCACCCGACCGGGGGCCCGAGCTGTGAACGTAGGCTGACAGGCTATGACGAGCATGTGGGGCGCACCGTTGCGTACGAGGTGGCGAGGATCCCGGCGGAGCGACAGCGAGCAGGCCCGCTTCCTGACACGCGACTCGCTGCGATGGGTGCTGGCGAACAAGGCGTACACGCCGTGGTACCTCGTGCGGTACTACCGGCTCGCGAAGTTCAAGCTGGCCAACCCGCACGTGATCCTGCGCGGCATGGTGTTCCTCGGCAAGCGGGTGGAGATCCATTCGACCCCCGACCTGTCGCGGCTCGAGATCGGCCGCTGGGTGCACATCGGCGACGGCAACGCGATCCGCTGCCACGAGGGTTCGCTGCGCATCGGCGACAAGGTGGTCTTCGGCAAGGACAACGTCGTCAACACGTACCTCGACATCGAGATCGGCGCGTCGACGCTCGTGGCCGACTGGTGCTACATCACCGACTTCGATCACCGCATGGACGATGTGAACGTCCCGATCAAGGATCAGGGCATCGTGAAGGGCCCGGTCCGCATCGGACCCGACACGTGGGTGGCGGCCAAGGTCACGGTTCTCCGCAACACGCGGGTGGGGCGAGGCTGTGTTCTCGGCGCGCATGCCGTCGTCAAGGGTGACATCCCGGACTTCAGCATCGCCGTCGGCTCGCCGGCCAAGCCCGTGAAGAACCGCAAGGCCGAGTGGGAGGCGGGTGCGTCCGAACGCGCGAAGTACATCGCGGCCCTCGAGGACATCGCCCGGAAGAAGGCGGCGCAGGAGAACTGACCGGCGCGGTGGCATAGTCGGCAGCATGACCGCGTCGGGCAGTGAACTCGAGGAGCGCATCCGGGCGCTCCTCGACGCGCGGTCCGCGAATTCGAGCATCTGCCCGTCGGATGTCGCGCGGGCCGTCGCACCGGACGACTGGCGTCCCCTCATGGAGCCGGTGCGGGAGGCCGCCCGGCGCCTGGCCGATGCCGGGGAGGTCGAGGTCACTCAGAAGGGTGCCGTCGTGGATCCGGGATCGGCACGGGGTCCGATCCGGATCCGGCGGGCCCGCGCGGACTGAGGGCCACGTCAGCGACCGGGCAGCGGACGCTCGGGAATCTCCGGCCTCGCCAACGGGTGCCGCACGCGACGCTTGGCGCCCGCGTAGACGTGGACGGTGTCCTCGGCCACCTTGTTCCAGTCGAAATCCGCGGTGAGACGGTCACGGGCGGCCACCGCGCGCTGCTGGGCGCCGGCCGGGTCGTCGAGGACCTCCCGGACCGCGGACGTGAGCCCGGTGACGTCGCCCGGCTGGAACGACATGCCGGTCTCGCCGTCGACGACCGCTTCACCGAGGCCGCCGGCGGTGGACGCCACGAGCGGGGTGCCGGAGGCGGCGGCTTCGAGTGCGATGATGCCGAACGGTTCGTACCGGCTGGGCAGGACGATGGCGTCGGCGCCGTGCAGCCACCCGAGCAGTTCGATGTGGTCGAGGTTGCCGAGGAAGTTCACGGCACGGGCGACGCGATGGGTGCGGGCCTGCTGGTAGAGCCAGGTGAACTGGGTGCCTTCACCGGCGATCGACAGCGTGGTCCCGGGGTGGCTGCGGCGGATGCGGGGGAGCGCGGCGATGGCGTCCTGCACGCCCTTCTCGTATTCGAGGCGGCCGACGAACAGTAGTTTCGGCGGTCCGGACCGTGGCGCGCGCTCGCGGAAGCTCCAGGTGGTGAGGTCGATTCCGTTGCGGATCACCGTGGTCGGTGGGAGCTGCGGACCGTAGAGTGTGGTCACTTCGTCCTGCATCGACGCGGAACAGGTGATGAGCGCATCGGATTCGTTGGCCAGCCACCATTCCACCGAATGCACCTGCCGGTTGATCCGGCCGGACACCCAGCCGCTGTGCCGTCCGGCCTCGGTGGCGTGGAGTGTGGAAACCAAAGGGACGTCGTAGAATTCGGCCAACGCGATGGCGGGGTGGGCCACGAGCCAGTCGTGTGCGTGCACCACGTCCGGCTGCCAGCCCTCCCCGACACCGGGCTTGTGCAGGGCGACGCCGGCCCGCACCATCGCGTGCCCCATCGCGAGTGTCCACGCCAGCATGTCCTCGCCGAAGACGAAGTGCGCGGGGTCCTCGGCGACGGCGACGACCAGCACGCCGTCCTCGATGTGGGTGACGGTGGGATGGGTGGAGGCGTCGGTGCCCGACGGCCGCCGCGACAACACCACCACTTCGTGTCCGGCCGCCGCGAGTTCGGTGGCCAGGTGGTGGACGTGGCGGCCGAGACCGCCGACCACGACGGGTGGGTACTCCCACGACACGATCAGGATCTT
Organism: Rhodococcus sp. A14; assembly: GCF_011603105.1. NCBI lineage: Bacteria > Bacillati > Actinomycetota > Actinomycetes > Mycobacteriales > Nocardiaceae > Rhodococcus > Rhodococcus sp. A14. Next base: position 60,231 of record NZ_JAAOQS010000001.1, read on the forward strand.
CACGACGCCCCTCCCTCGGTGCCCGTCAGCCGGTGCTCCCTGCCGGGCAGACGCCGCGCGTCGAGCCCGGGGAACAGGCCGTCGGCGCGATTCCATCCCTCTGCGAGCCGGTTCGCGGCCGCGTCCTTGCCCGCCGACACCGCGGCCGCGATTTCGCGGGTGGCATGTGCGTGCTTGTGTGCCCGGTCGCGGGCATATCCGGCCGCGGAATCCTTGCTGACCATGAACGCCCAGTCGCTCGACACCGTTATGAGTGCCTCCCGCAGTATCTGATCGTTCACGCGGTTCCGGAGCGCGGGACGTCCGGGGGCAGCATTGGTGTCGCGGGTCTTGTCCACGGTGTCGAGGGCGGTCGCGACCACCTCGGAGTTGAGTTGCACCAGGTCCGAGACCTGATCGCCGGCCCATACCCGCCAATCCTTGCCGGATCCCCACGACGATTTCTCGAGCTGGACGGGTTCGCCCACGTAGCCCTGCCGCCGGGCGTCATCGAGGGTGCCGACCCGGATTCCGGCCTCGGGCAGCGCCCGCAGCACCTTCTCGAGCCACTCGGGGCCCTCGTGCCACCAGTGCCCGAACAGTTCCGTGTCGAACGCGGCGACGACGAGCGCGGGCCGTCCGATGCGCTCCGACTCGTCGCGCAGGCGCCTGCGGACGGTGGCGACGAAGTCGGCCACGTGCCGGTCGACCGCGGCCGTAGCCAGGGCGGGGTCGTATGGCGCCTTGTCGGCCGAGTCGACCGTGCGGCCGGTCACCCGGGCCGGTTTGAGGCCGGTGTCGTGGTCGTACGTGTGGAAGTCGCGGTAGGCGCCGTGCCCGGGGTAGCCCGACTTCGGCGACCACACCCGGTAACTCACCTGCAGGTCGCGTCCGAACGCGACCACGTCGGACTCACGGACCGGTCTGCCGAGCGACGTGTCGCCGCGCAGGGCGGGACCATCGACCATGAAATGAGTGACACCCGCCTCGGCGTATCCGGTCTCCATGCCGGGGGTGTACCCGCATTCGGGCCCCCAGATACCTGTCGGCGTGCAGTTCCACCGCGCGGCGGCGTCGGCGAGCCCCTCGCTGAGGGAGAAGGCGCGCAACCGCGGGTCGAGCAGCGGCTGGAACGGGTGGGCAAGCGGCCCGCCCAGCAGTTCGAACGCCCCGCGGTCGAGAAGGTCGCGCAGTAGCGGTGAGCCGCCGTGCCGCCAGCGCAGTTCGAAGTCGGCGAGGGCGGCGGCGGACGCGCGGTGCTCGCGGGCACCGAGATCGCGGTGCGCGTCGTCGGGCATGCCTGCCGCCTCGTGTGCGCGGATCTGCCAGTTCCCGAGCCAGTGGTGCATCCCCACCAGACAGTGCGGATCATCGAGCTGAGCTGCGAGAACCGGGGTGATGCCGAGGGTCAGCAGGTGTGAGCGACCCTCGTCGGACAGCCGCCGCAACATCGCGGTGAGAGGGAGGTACGACGCCGCCCACGACTGGTACAGCCACTCCTCGCCCACCGGCCACCGGCCGTGATTGGCGAGCCAGGGCAGGTGGGAGTGCAGGACCAGGCAGAACATACCCGGTTCCGTCGCGTCGCCCGCTCCGGTGCGGTTGTCGGATTCGGTCACCGAACAGGATCCTTCACCGCGACGGCCACCAGGTCGAGGCTGTCGTCGATGTCGCCCTCGTGCAAGGCGAAGTCGTCGAGGGTGATGCCCTCGACGTCGCGGGTCAGTTCGTCGGGCCAGGGTTCGCCGGCGAGTGCGCGGTCGATCTGCGCGCCGATGAACGAGCCGCCGTGCTTCGCGTCGAGGGACTTCAGCCGGTCGCCGTGATGGACGCCGGTCATGAGGGCGACCCTGAATCCGGCCTCCTCGAGCAGTCCGGTCAGCTCGGCCGCGTCGAGTTCGCGGGTGTGGAACGGATTGAGGGGCGTGTCGCGGCCCGGCGAGAACGTGATGCGGTTGGGGGTGCTGACGAGCAGTTCCCCGCCGGGCGTCAGCACCCGGAAGCATTCGCGGAGGAACTGGGCCTGGTCCCACAGGTGTTCGATCACCTGGAAATTGACGACGGTGTCGACGGATTCGTCGTCGAGGGGAAGCTCCGCGAGGTTGCCGTGCAGCATCTCGACGCGGGGGTAGCGCGCACGGACGTGTTCGACCGCGGAGATGTCGTAGTCTAGTCCGGTGACGCTCTGTGCCACGTCGGCAATCATGTTGGCGCCGTAGCCTTCTCCGGATCCGGCCTCGAGTACCCGGCGTCCCGTGCAGCGGGGGAGGAGGTCGCGGTAGACGACCTCGTGCCGCCGGAACCAGTAGTTCTCCTCGGGGATCCCGGGCACGGTCCGCTCGCCCGTGAGGGGCAGCTGCTCGTCGCCGGTCGATGGCAATTGCTCGTGACCGAGCGGGGGCAGTGGTGCGTCCTCGCGGTCGCCGACAAATGATTCGCTCACCGCTGCGAGGTTAGTGCCACCGGCAAGGTCGCTCGTCCAGGTGGTCTACATCACAGGGATGAAATGCGCATTCGGCCGTTATGGTGAACGAGACTTTCACGCAAGTTACCGACCGGTAACTTAACGTGGGGTAATCTGTCGCAGAGCCATCGTGCGACGAAATATCGACAACGAGAGCTCGGCCCACGCGGAGCAACTCACGATAACCACGCAAGAACACACAGGAGGTCGACGAAGACCCATGACGAACATCGTTGTTTTGATCAAGCAGGTCCCCGACACGTGGTCCGAGCGCAAGCTGACCGACGGTGACTACACGCTTGACCGCGAGGCCGCCGATGCAGTGCTCGACGAGATCAACGAGCGCGCCGTCGAAGAAGCGCTCCTGATCAAGGAGGCTCAGGGCGGCGAGGTGACCGTCCTCTCCGCAGGTCCGGACCGTGCCACCGACGCCATCCGCAAGGCCCTGTCCATGGGTGCCGACAAGGCAGTGCACATCAACGACCCGGCCCTCCACGGCTCCGACGCGGTGCAGACCGCGTGGACCCTGGCCGCGGCGCTCGGACAGATCACGTTCGAGAACGAAGAGCCTGCCGACCTGATCATCGCCGGCAACGAGGCCACCGACGGCCGCGTCGGCGCCGTTCCGGCCATCATCGCCGAGTACCTGGGCATCCCGCAGCTCACCCAGCTGCGCAAGCTCACGGTCGCCGACGGCACCGTCACCGGAGAGCGCGAGACCGACGAGGGCGTCTTCGGCCTCGAGGCGAGCCTGCCGGCCATCGTCAGCGTCACCGAGAAGATCAACGAGCCCCGCTTCCCCTCCTTCAAGGGCATCATGGCCGCGAAGAAGAAGGAAGTTCTCGTCTACACGTTGGCCGACCTCGGTGTCGACCCGGAGACCGTCGGCGTCGCCAACGCGGGCACCACCGTCACCGCCTCCACCCCCAAGCCCCCGCGTACCGCTGGTGAGCGCATCGTCGACGAGGGCGACGGCGGCAGCAAGATCGCTGCCTACCTCGTGGGCCAGAAGATCATCTGATCGCGCCCCTCTACAGACCAGCAGACACATACAGGGAGAGTTAGACATGGCAGAAGTACTGGTGCTCGTCGAGCACGCAGAGGGTGCGCTGAAGAAGGTCAGCACCGAACTCATCACCGCCGCTCGCGCGCTCGGTGAGCCGGCCGCAGTGGTCACCGGTCCCGCCGGTACCGCCGACAAGCTGGCCGAGGGCCTCGCCGCCGCAGGCGCGGCCAAGATCTACGTCGCCGAGTCGGACGACATCGACGGCTACCTGGTCACCCCGAAGGTCGACGTGCTCGCGTCGCTCGTCGAGTCGGCCGCGCCGGCTGCGGTCATCACCGCCGCCAGCGTCGAGGGCAAGGAGGTCTCCGGACGTCTTGCTGCCCGCATCGGCTCCGGCCTGCTCGTCGACGTCGTCGACGTGAAGTCCGACGGCAGTGCCGTGCACTCCATCTTCGGTGGCGCATTCACCGTCGACGCCAAGGCCAACGGCGACGTCCCGGTCATCTCGGTCCGCCCGGGTGCCATCGAGGCGAAGCCCGAAGCCGGCGCAGGCGAGAAGGTCTCCGTCGAGGTCCCGGCCCAGGAAGAGGGCGCCGTCAAGATCACCTCGCGTGATCCGATCGTCGGTGGCGACCGCCCCGAGCTCACCGAGGCGACCGTCGTCGTCTCCGGTGGCCGCGGTGTCGGCAGCGCCGACAAGTTCACCGTCGTCGAGGAACTCGCCGACTCGCTGGGTGCCGCTGTCGGTGCCTCGCGTGCCGCGGTCGACTCGGGCTACTACCCGGGACAGTTCCAGGTCGGTCAGACCGGCAAGACGGTCTCCCCGCAGCTGTACATCGCGCTCGGCATCTCCGGTGCCATCCAGCACCGCGCCGGTATGCAGACGTCGAAGACCATCGTCGCCGTGAACAAGGACGAGGAAGCCCCGATCTTCGAGATCGCGGACTACGGCATCGTCGGCGACCTGTTCAACGTCGCTCCGCAGCTCACCGAGGCAGTCAAGGCCCACAAGGGCTGATTCTCGGCCGACGGCGGCCCCGTTCCCTCGCCGGGAGCGGGGCCGTCGTCGTATCTTCCGTCGTTCATCCGGGCTGCATCGACACGACACCCGGGCGATGCCCTCACGCCGCCCCTGCTCGGTAAACCTGCGCCATGACAACTTCGTCAGTTCTCCGCGCACCGAGTGAGACCGCCGATTCTGTTGTAACCGCGCCCCGATACTCCCTGGTCGTCTCGTCCGACCGCGAACACCGCGTTTCCGCCCAGCGGCTGCGCTACCGCGTGTTCGCCTCCGAACCCGGATTCTCCGTCCCCGCGCACGCGGACGCCCTCGACGCCGACCGGTTCGACGACTTCTGTGACCACCTCCTCGTCCGCCACGAGGAGACCGGCGAGTTCGTCGGTTGCTACCGCATGCTCCCGCCCGACGCCGCTGCCCAGGCCGGTGGCTATTACACCGCCACCGAATTCGACATCTCCGCGCTCGACCCCGTCGGCAACCGCATCGTCGAGATGGGCCGGGCGTGCGTCGACCCCGACCACCGCTCCGGTTCGGTGCTGAGCCTGATGTGGGCAGGCATCCTCCACTACCTGCAGCTCACCGGATACGAATGGGTCATGGGATGCGTCTCCGTGCCGATGCGCGAGCATCCGGACGCGGTGGCCGGATCCAACGTCCGAGGGGTGCGCGACCTGCTGCTCCGCAAGTACGGCAACGACCCGGCCGCGCGGGCCGTGCCCAGGAACCCGGTGCGCGTCGACGGGCGGTCGCTCGACGAGATCGAGCCGCCCGCCCGGCCGACCCTGCCGCCGCTGCTCCGGGGCTACCTGCGCCTCGGCGCCAAGGTGTGCGGTGAGCCCGCGCACGATCCGGAGTTCGGTGTCGCCGATTTCGTCGCACTGCAGGGACTGCACGGCGCCAACGAGCGCTACCTCGAACGCCTGCGTTCGGCATCGGCCACTCTCGAGGCGGGAGCACGAGCATGAGCACGGCGGTGTCCGAGTCGCCCGAGGCGACCGTGCACTCGTGGATGCCGTCGAGTCCGTGCGGCGCGGGATGTCTGCCCGCGGAGGCGAACGGAGTGTCGATCCCGACCGTGGTCGTTCGCTGGTGCCTCGTCGTGTCGGCACTGGCGACGGCGCCGCTCCTGACCGCGGGATGGCTGCTGCCGCGGTCGTGGCGGACCGGTCTGCAGCGGCGGTACGCAGCGATCCTGTTGCGCTGCGTGGGAATTCGCCTCGTCGTCGTCGATCATCGTGGAAAGCGCCGTCACACCGGCGGGATCCTGGTGGTGGCCGGCCACGTGTCGTGGACCGATGTGCTGGTGCTCAGTGCGCTCGCCCCGGCGAACTTCGTCGCCCGCGGGGATCTGCTGGACTGGCCGGTTCTGGGGTCGCTCGCGCAGCGGATGAGGGTCGTCCCGATCGAGCGGCAGAACCTGCGCGCACTCCCGGACACGGTGGCGACGACGGCGGGCAGGCTGCGCGACGGCGAACGAGTCGTGGCGTTCCCGGAGGGCACCACGTGGTGCGGACGGGCGTACGGCGGTTTCCGGCCTGCGCTGTTCCAGGCGGCGATCGACGCGGAATGCCCGGTCCAGCCGATCTCGCTGCGGTACACCGGCCGGGGCGGGGACCTGACGACCGGGCCGTGCTTCGTCGGCGAGGAGACGATCGGCCAGTCGATCCGGCGCATCATCCGCCAGAAGGGAGTCACCGCGGAGGTCCGGCTGGCGCCGATCGAGTACCCGGGGGACTGCCGCCGCGATCTGGCGACCCGGTGTGAGCGCGCCGCGCGGGGCGATGAACGGATCGATCTCGCAGCGCACGACATCGTCGATCCGCTGCAGGGTGCGGTCGGGACGGCGGCCGTGGGCATCGAGGCGGCGGAGCGTCTCGTCGCCTGAGCTATCCTGGTCACGTCATGACCTCTGCCCGCAGTGCCGATCACCCCGTCTACCTGGACCACGCAGCCACCACTCCCATGGTGCCCGCTGCCGTCCGGGCGATGACCGACATCTTCACGACCGTGGGCAATGCGTCCTCGCTGCACGGTTCCGGACGCGCCGCCCGCCGTCGCATCGAGGAGGCCCGCGAGTCCATCGCCGCCGACCTCGGTGCCAGGCCGTCCGAGGTCATCTTCACCTCCGGCGGCACCGAGAGCGACAATCTCGCGGTCAAGGGCATCTTCTGGGCCCGGCGGGACGCCGACCCCGACCGGGTGCGGATTCTCGCCAGTTCCGTGGAGCACCATGCGGTTCTCGACGCGGTGGAGTGGCTCGAGAAGCACGAGGGTGCCCAGGTCACGTGGCTGCCCGTCGACGAACTGGGCCGGGTGTCCCCGCAGGCGCTGCGCGACGAACTCGCCGTCAACGCGGACGAGACGGCCCTCGTCACGATCATGTGGGCCAACAACGAGGTCGGCACGATCATGCCGATCACCGAACTCGCCGCCGTGGCGGCCGAGTTCGGTGTGCCGATGCACAGCGACGCCGTCCAGGCCGTCACGCACATCCCCGTGGACTTCGCTGCGAGCGGGCTGTCCGCGCTGAGCATCGCCGCGCACAAGGTCGGCGGACCGCAGGGCGTCGGTGCGCTGCTGCTGGGACGGCAGGTGCCGTGTGTGCCGCTGCTGCACGGCGGGGGACACGAGCGCGACCTGCGTTCGGGTACCCCGGACACGGCGGGCGTCGTCGGTATGGCGGCGGCGCTGCGCGACACGACCGCCGACCTCGACTCCCGCGCGACGGAACTGACCGTCCTGCGCGACCGCTTGATCGAGCGTGTCGGCGAGACCGTTCCCGATGCCGTGCTGAACGGGCCGGTGGGCAGCGCGCGGCTGCCGGGCAACGCCCACTTCACGTTCCCCGGCTGCGAGGGCGATTCGCTGCTGATGTTGCTCGACGCCGCCGGGATCGAGTGTTCGACCGGGTCGGCGTGTACCGCCGGAGTTGCTCGTCCGAGCCACGTCCTGACCGCGATGGGCGTGGATTCCGCGACCGCGCGGGGATCGTTGCGTTTCTCGTTCGGGCACACGTCGACGGTCGCGGACGTGGATGCAGTCATCGCGGCACTGCCGCAAGTTGTGGAGCGGGCCCGCGCCGCCGGGCTCGCCGGTGTCGGAGCGCGTGGAGGGGATCGTTGATGCGAGTACTGGCGGCCATGAGTGGCGGTGTGGATTCCGCGGTGGCGGCGGCACGGGCGGTCGCTGCCGGGCACGACGTGGTGGGCGTGCATCTCGCGCTGTCCGCCGAGCCGGGCACGCTGCGGACCGGATCCCGGGGGTGCTGCTCCAAGGAGGACGCCGGTGATGCCCGGCGTGCCGCGGACGTGCTCGGAATCCCGTTCTACGTCTGGGATTTCGCCGACCGCTTCAAGGAAGACGTGATCGACGACTTCGTGGCGTCGTACGCCGCGGGGGAGACCCCCAACCCGTGCCTGCGGTGCAACGAGAAGATCAAGTTCGCGGCGCTCGCGGACCGTGCGATCGCCCTAGGGTTCGACGCGGTGGCCACCGGCCACTACGCGCAACTCGAGAACGGCGTGCTGCGCCGCGCCGTCGACGCGGACAAGGATCAGTCGTACGTGCTCGGTGTGCTCACCGCCGAGCAGTTGTCGCGGGCGATGTTCCCGGTGGGGGACACCCCGAAGGGCCAGATCCGGGAGGAGGCCGCCGAACGCGGCCTCGCCGTGGCGAACAAGCCCGACAGCCACGACATCTGCTTCATCCCGTCCGGCGACACCCGCGCATTCCTCGGTGCCCGCATCGGTGTTCGCCCGGGCAGTGTGGTCGACGCCGATTCGGGTGAGGTGCTCGCGGAACACGAAGGCGTGCACGGTTTCACGATCGGCCAGCGGAAGGGCCTCGGCGTCCAGGGTCCTGCAGCCGACGGGCAACCGCGGTACGTGACGTCCATCGAACCCGACACCGGCACCGTCCGCGTCGGTTCCGCACGCGACCTCGAGGTGCACGCGATCACGGCGGACCGCGCCGTGTGGACGTCCGGGAGCACGCCGACCGGGCCCCTCGAATGCACCGTCCAGGTCCGGGCCCACGGCGGACTCGCCGACGCCGTCGCCGAAGCGGTCGACGGCGGCATCGCCATCTCCCTTCGGGAGCCGCTCACCGGCGTCGCGAAGGGGCAGGCCGTCGTGCTGTACCGGACCGACCCGGCAGGCGACATCGTGCTGGGCAGCGGAACCATCTCGGGTACCGACGCGCGTCCGAACACGCAGTGACGCAGGGTATCTCACTGGCCGGAGCCGTCACCGGCGTCGGCTCGTGGCCGGGCACGGATCCGCGTGAAGCCGCCACGATCGTTCTCGGTGAACTCGGCCGGCTCCCGCACCTCGTCGAGTTGCCCGCCCGCGGGCTCGGCGCCGACATGATCGGCCGCGCCAGCGCTCTGCTCGTGGATCTGCAGCTGGACGTGTCCACGACGGCCTACCGCGTGGTGCAGCGTCGCGGCTCGGTCGCCAAGCGGGCGACCGACCTTCTGAACCAGGATCTCGACGCGCTCGAGGAGGCGTGGGAGAGTGCGGGCCTCGTCGGCGCCGACCACGTGGTGAAGGTGCAGTCGGTGGGTCCACTCACGCTTGCGGCCGAGGTGGAACTCGGCACCGGCCGGCGCGTGCTCACCGATCCCGGCGCGGTGCGCGACTTCGCCGAATCGCTGGGCGAGGGGCTCGCGCGGCACGCCGCGGAAGTCACGCGACGTCTCGGCGCGCAGGTGCTGGTCCAATTCGACGAGCCGCGACTGCCCGCCGTGCTTGCGGGCACACTGTCCGGTCGGTCGCGGCTCGAGACCGTGCGGGCGATGCCGGAACCGGAGGCTCTCGCCGTGCTCGAGGCCGCCCTCGCCGGCTGCGGCGCGGTGACCATGGTGCATTGCTGCTCCGCCGACCTGCCCACCGACCTTCTGCGGCGCAGCAGTGCCCGTGCGGTGGGTCTGGACGTGTCTCAGCTGGCGTCCGCGGACCTGGACGGCATCGGCGAGTTGCTCGACGCGGGCAAGGAGCTCGCACTCGGCCTCGTCCCGACCGACGCTCCCGCGGTGCCTGCCACGTGGCGCGACCTGGCCCGACCTGCGGTGACGCTGATCGACCGGCTCGGATTTCCGCGCACGACGCTGCGGACCCAGGTCGCCGTGACTCCCGCCTGCGGACTCGCGGGCGCAAGCGCGTCCTGGAGCCGGGACGCGCTGAAGTTGTGCGCCGAGGTGAGCAGCGCGTTCACCGACGACCCCGAATCGCTCTGAGTCCGGCGTTCGGTGTCGGCCGGACCGGTTAATCTTCGGTAGTGAGTGAATCGACCGAAGCCCCGACACCGGCCCCCGGACACATTCGGGAGCACTGGAACGAGCTGGCCGAGGAAGTGCGGCAGCACCAGTTCCGCTATTACGTCCGCGACGCGCCCATCATCTCCGACGGAGAGTTCGACGTGCTGCTGGGCGAGCTGAACGACCTCGAGAACCAGTACCCCGACCTGCGGACGCCCGATTCGCCGACACAACTCGTCGGCGGCGGTTTCGCCACCGACTTCGCCTCCGCCGATCATCTCGAGCGGATGCTGAGTCTCGACAACGTCTTCGCCACCGACGAACTGCGCACCTGGATCAGCCGGGTGGAGCAGGAGACCGGCCCCGACCTGCACTACCTGTGCGAGGTGAAGATCGACGGAGTCGCGCTGAACCTGGTCTACGAGAACGGCCGGCTCGTCCGGGCCGCCACGCGAGGCGACGGCCGAACCGGTGAAGAAGTCACTCTGAACGCGCGAACCATCGACGACATCCCGGAAAAGCTCACCGGCACAGACGAATACCCGGTCCCCGCGCTCCTCGAGGTGCGCGGCGAGGTGTTCTTCCGGCTCGAGGACTTCGCGGCACTCAACGCGGCGCTCGTCGAGGAAGGCAAGGCGCCGTTCGCGAATCCCCGGAACTCCGCGGCCGGGTCGCTGCGGCAGAAGAATCCGGCCGTCACGGCCCGCAGGCGCCTCGGAATGATCTGCCACGGACTCGGCCGCAGTGAAGGATTCGAGCCGGTCTCCCAGTACGACGCGTACACGGCACTGGCGGCGTGGGGCCTGCCGGTGTCGACTCACACCGCGCGTGTCACGGGCGCGGACGCCGTCGTGGACCGGGTGCAGTACTGGGGCGAGCACCGGCACGACGTGGAGCACGAGATCGACGGTCTGGTGGTCAAGGTCGACGAGACGTCGCTGCAACGCCGGCTCGGGTCCACGTCCCGGGCGCCGCGCTGGGCGATCGCCTACAAGTACCCGCCGGAAGAGGCCACCACCAAGCTCCTCGACATCCGGGTCAACGTCGGTCGCACCGGCCGAGTCACCCCGTTCGCCTACATGGAACCGGTCACGGTCGCCGGCTCCACCGTCTCACTCGCCACCCTGCACAACGGCTCCGAGGTCAAACGCAAGGGCGTGCTCATCGGCGACACGGTCGTGCTGCGCAAGGCCGGTGACGTCATCCCCGAGGTCCTCGGGCCCGTGGTCGACGCCCGGACGGGCGACGAGTACGAGTTCGTGATGCCCACCCACTGCCCGGAGTGCGACACGCCGCTGGCCCCCGCCAAGGAGGGTGACGCGGACATTCGCTGCCCCAACCAGCAGTACTGCCCCGCGCAGCTCCGGGAACGCGTGTTCCACGTCGCGGGCCGCGGCGCGTTCGACATCGAGGTCCTCGGCTACGAGGCCGCCACGAGCCTGCTCGAGGCCAAGGCGATCGGCGACGAGGGAGACCTGTTCTCGCTCACCGAGGACGATCTGCTCAAGACGTCGCTCTTCCGGACCAAGGCCGGCGGGCTGTCGGCCAACGGCCGCCGGCTGCTCGACAATCTCGATTCCGCCAAGGACAAGCCGCTGTGGCGGGTGCTGGTCGCGCTGTCCATCCGTCATGTCGGTCCCACGGCGGCGCGTGCGCTGGCCGGTGAATTCGGGTCGCTCGAGCGGATCCGGCAGAGCTCCGTCGAGGAACTCGCCGCTGTGGACGGGGTCGGCGGCACCATCGCCGCGGCCGTCGCCGAGTGGTTCGGTGTCGACTGGCACCAGCAGATCGTGGAGAAGTGGTCCGCGGCCGGGGTTCGCATGGAAGACGAACGTGACGAATCGATTCCGCGCAATCTCGAGGGACTGTCGATCGTCGTCACGGGTTCGCTCGAGACGTTCTCGCGCGACCAGGCGAAGGAGGCGATCCTCGTCCGAGGCGGTAAGGCCGCGGGTTCGGTGTCGAAGAAGACGGCATACGTGGTGGTCGGCGAATCGCCGGGTTCGAAGCACGACAAGGCCGTCGAACTCGGAGTGCCGGTCCTCGACGAGGACGGGTTCCGTCGACTGCTGGAGGGCGGACCGGACGCGGTCGCGGATTCCGGAGTGTGATCGGAACCTCACGCCCGCATTTTGGGCGGCGTGAGCAGTCCTGTCATAGTTCTGGACATGATCGAGATTCGGAATGCGACGCCGGACGAGTACGAGGCCGTCAGTGACCTCACGGTGATCGCCTACGTGGGCGGCGGATTCGTCGAGGCGCACGATCCGTACACGAACCGGTTGCGCGACACCGCCGAGCGGGCGGAGAAGGCGGATGTCCGGGTTGCCGTGATGGAGGGCCGGATCGTCGGTTCCGTCACGATCGCGGAACCGGCTTCCCCGTACGCCGACGTCGCGCAGCCGGGTGAACTCGAATTCCGGATGCTCGCCGTGTCACCCGACGCCCGCGGTTCCGGGGTCGGGTCGGCGCTCGTGCGGCACGTGCTGGACACGGCATACGACCGCGGGGACCGCGCGGTCGTGATGTCCACCCAGCCGGACATGGAAGATGCCCGCCGAATCTACGACCGCAACGGTTTCGTGCCTGTGCCCGAACGGAACTGGGTGCCCGTGCCGGGCGTCGAGCTCACCGTCCTGGTCCGCGAGCTCGTCTGAGGCGACCACCACCGGACCTCCCGGCCCGGGACGGTGGTCAGCTCAGAACCGTCGCGATGATGCCGGCGAGGTAACCCAGCCGGGCGATCTCGGACGGACGGAACTCCGGGCCGCCGGGGCGGCCGAGCATCAGCACGCGGCCGGTGGTCCCGAGGGGAGCCGCCGCGAGTGTGGTGTTCATGTCACGCCACACCTGCGGCACCCAGTCGCCCTCGCCGTCGAGCGCCGTGGGCTTCTCCAGCGGCATCCACGGGATCTCGGTGGCATGGGTCTCGGGAGCTCCCGAGCTGCCGACCACCCGGTATGCGCCGTGCGGACCGAGGTCGGCGACCACGGACCAGCCGACCCGGAGCACGCGCGGCGCTCCGTCCACGAGGACCTGCAGTCGATCGTCCGCCGCGGTGGCGACCTGGTCGATGAGCTCGAGCTCACGGTGGGTGTCGAGGATTCCGGCGTACGGCCGGATGGAGTCGACGGTGACGCCGGGCAGGTTCTCGGCCGCCGTGATGAGGGTGTCGGGGAGCGATCCCGGCTCGACATCGACCACGAGGTCGTCGATGGCGAATCCGGCACCCCGTTCCACCACGTCGAGCGACAGAATGTCAGCACCCACCGACCCCAGGGCGACGGCGAGAGAGCCGAGGCTACCGGGACGGTCGGGAAGCTGGACGCGAAGCAGATACGACACGTGCGTCCCTTTCACCACGAGATAGACGCGGGAGTACCTGCGACCCCCGTCGCTCACCATCCTTGCACTTTCGTTCCCGAGTATGCGGTCCCCCCTGCGGCTTCGCCGGGGACGGGACGGGGACTCGCAGGTCGCGCTCGATTCGTGACACTGCGGATACGAATTCGCCTCGTCCGCGAAACACGCCAGCCCAAACATGGGTGCATGAACACCACGGAAACGGGAGTGACGACGTCCGTCTCGCGGCGGGTGGCGGCGGGCCGGGAACAGGAATTCCTGCGCTGGACGGACGCCGGGATGGCGATGGCGGGCACGTTCCCGGGGTTCCTCGGCGGGGGCTGGCTGCGCGCGGCGTCCGATCCCGAGCAGTACCACGTGGTGTACCGGTTCGCGGACGAGGACACTCTCGACGCGTGGACGACGTCGCCCGCCAGGAAGGTGTGGGTGGGCCGGGGGACGGGTCTCGCACAGGACACGGTCACGCACCGGCTGACCGGGGTGGAGGGCTGGTTCGAACCGCAGTCGACGCTGACGCACGCCGTGCGGGTCACGCCGCCACCGCCGCGGTGGAAGCAGGCGGTCACCATCTGGCTCGGCTTCTTCCCGATCTCACTCCTCATCGCGTTGTTCGTCACCCCTCGGCTCACGGCCCTGGACGTCGTGACCCGCACCCTGGTGGCGTCGGTGGTCACGACTCCGGTGATGGTCTTCGTGGTTCTGCCGTTCCTGACGGGCAGGTTGCGGCGCTGGCTGCACGGCTGATCGGGCCACGCTCTAGGCTGGGACCTACTTGTGTACGTCCGAACCGAAAGGGGCCCCGCGGTGCCTGCCATCTCCCGTGACGAGGTCGCGCACCTCGCGCGGCTGTCTCGACTCGCCCTGACCGATGCCGAGCTCGACGAGTTCGCCGGTCAGCTGGACTCGATTCTCAGCCACGTGAAGGTGGTCACCGAGGTGCCCGCCGAGGATGTTCCGCCGATGGCGAACCCGAACGCGGTCACCAACGTGACCCGTCCCGACGTGATCGTTCCCGGCCTGACTCCCGAGCAGGCGCTGTCCGGCGCACCCGCTGTCGAGCAGAATCGCTTCGCCGTCCCGCAGATCCTTGGAGAGGGCGAATGAGCGCCGAACTGACCACCCTCGACGCCTCAGATCTCGCGTCGAAGATCCACAGCCGTGAGGTGTCGTCCGTCGAGGTCACCCAGGCGCATCTCGACCGCATCGCCGCAGTCGACGGGGAACTGAACGCCTTCCTGCACGTGGCAGGCGAGCAGGCCCTCGTGTCGGCGAAGGAAGTGGACAGCAGCCTCGCCGCGGGCAATGCGCCCGCCTCCCCGCTCGCGGGAGTTCCGTTGGCGCTCAAGGACATCTTCACCACCACCGACATGCCCACCACGTGCGCGTCGAAGATTCTCGAAGGCTGGATCGCACCGTACGACGCCACGCTCACGAAGAAACTGCGCGACGCCGGCATCCCGATCCTGGGTAAGACCAACCTCGACGAGTTCGCGATGGGGTCGTCCACCGAGAACTCCGCCTACGGCCCCACCCGCAACCCGTGGGACACCACGCGCATCCCGGGCGGCTCGGGCGGCGGCAGTGCCGCGGCCCTCGCGTCCCGGCAGGCCCCGCTCGCGATCGGCACCGACACCGGCGGCTCGATCCGTCAGCCCGCCGCCGTCACGGCGACGGTCGGCACCAAGCCGACGTACGGCACGGTCTCCCGTTTCGGCCTCGTGGCGTGCGCGTCCTCGCTCGACCAGGGTGGTCCCTGCGGTCGCACGGTCCTCGACACGGCTCTGCTGCACGAGGTCATCGCCGGGCACGACCCGCGCGACTCCACGTCGATCGACGCGCCCGTGCGCCCCGTGGTGGCCGCTGCGCGTGAGGGTGCCGGTGGCAACCTGAAGGGCGTGAAAGTGGGTGTGGTCAAGGAACTGCACTCCGACAGCTACCAGCCCGGGGTCATCTCCTCGTTCGACGCCGCCGTCGCGCAACTCACCGAACTCGGTGCCGAGGTCGTCGAGGTGTCGTGTCCCAACTTCGAGTACGCGCTCGCGTCGTACTACTTGATCCTGCCGAGCGAGGTGTCGTCGAACCTCGCGCGCTTCGACGCGATGCGCTACGGACTGCGCATCGACGAGGGCGACATGAGCGCCGACCAGGTGATGGCCGCGACGCGTGCCGCCGGCTTCGGCCCGGAGGTCAAGCGCCGCATCATGATCGGTACCTACGCGCTGTCCTCCGGCTACTACGACGCCTACTACGGTCAGGCGCTCAAGGTGCGGACGCTCATCGCCAGGGACTTCGAGAAGGCCTACGAGAAGGTGGACGTCCTGGTGTCGCCCACCAGCCCGTTCACCCCGTGGAAGCTGGGCGAGAAGGTCGGCGACCCGCTCGCGATGTACCTCTCGGACCTGTGCACGCTGCCGACCAACCTGGCCGGGCACTGCGCGATGTCGGTTCCGTCGGGACTGTCCGCGGACGACGGTCTGCCGGTGGGACTGCAGATCATGGCTCCCGCACTGGCCGACGAGCGGCTGTACCGCGTCGGTGCCGCGTACGAGGCCGCACGCGGTCCGATCGGCTCGCCGAACTAGGAGCAGTCGGGCAGGGCGGTGCCCTGCTCGCTGCCGTAGCGGTGTCCGTGCCCGGGCGCGAAGTTCAGCGCGGACACCAGGTCGACACTCGTCTGCAGGAACGTGATGCCCGGAATCCATTGGGGTACCGGCGCATCGCGTACTGCGAGCGAGAGGTCGGGTCGGCGCACGATCAGGTCGGGGGACCACCACACCACCGGGTCGGACGTGTTCGCCAGCACCGTCGCCCCGTCCGTCAGGACGGAGCCGGCGGGCGGGCCCGCCCACAGTGCGCCGCAGACACGCTCGCGGAGTTGGTCGGCGTCAGTGAAAAGTGCACTGCCGCCGACGGATCCGAGGCTCTGGCCGTAGACGTAGAGAGCCGGACGCAGGAGGTCGGGCAGGTCGGCGATCCGCTCGGCGACGGCATCGAACAACGCGGCCGCCGATTCGTCTGCGGCGGAACGTCCGAACACGAACGTGATCCAGCTCGGCAGGTACGAGTACTGCATGCCGACGATGGCGACGTCGTCGGCGAAGCGTTCCTCGAATCCTTCGGCGGCGTTCTCGTCGATCCACCCCGAGCCGGTGGGCACGGTGACGACGATGGCGGACCGGGTGAATCCGCCTGCCCGCTCGAGCTCCGATACCGCCAGTGCCGCACGCGATTCGACGTCCGGCGCCGAATCCATCCCCACATATGTGCGGATGCCGGCCGACTGCTCGCCCGCCGCCACGAACCGTCGTCCCTGGCGCCCGAGCGACTCCCAGCTGATCGCGGAGTCCGGGCTGCCGGACAGTTCGGCGGACATCGGTCGGTGCAGGGACACGTCGACGAGCGCGTTGGAGTCGCTGTAGGAACGGGACATCATTCCCCACAACGCGGGTCCGGCGACCAGTTGCAACCCGGTCGCGAGAACGACGGCGGTGGTGGCGCTGCCGATCCAGCCGAGATGGCGGGCGACGGTGCCGACGACGTTGCCGATGCCGGCGAACAGCAGCAACGTCAGCGCTGCCCCGATGATCGCCTGCATCCAGTGGTCCGGCCCGATGCCCGGCATGCCCATGGCGGCACGCAGTGAATCCTGCCAGTGGTCGGCGAGCACGATCGCCCAGGTCACGACGATCATGGCGCCGATCAGGGCCAGCAGACGGACCGAGTCCCGCGGAGGGTGGTAGCTGCGTGAACGCGTGACGAGGTGCCACAGTCGACGGACGAGGACGACGAAACCGAAACCGAATGCGGCGAGGACACCGGTGAACAGAGCCTGCGTCAGCGCACTCCGGGGGAGCAGTGAGGGAGCGAGAGACGCGAGTGTGACGGCGGTGACGACGATCGTGGAGGAGACGCGGGGGAGAGCGGAGACCGGGATCGTCGTGACCAGTGTGCGGCGCAGGGCATTCGGCTTCGTTCGCGAGCGACTGTGCACCGTGCTCCGTCCGGGACCGGACAGAGCGGTGATGGTCATGCGACGGCTCCGACCGGATGCGGGCGGCGGCGGATCGACCAGGCCGCGCCGGCGAGGAGCGCGACACCGACACCGCCGGCCAGTACGTACGGGAGCCCGGATTCGGTGACCGGTGCCGAATAGCTTTGGCGCCAGCTGTTTCCGGTGACGAAGGTAGCCGCGACGTTCGCCATGACGAAGCACTGCGCCCGTGCCTGCTCGTCGGCGCGGGTGTCGCACGCCGCGTGCATGCGCTGATCCAGCTGCGCGTCGAGGCTCTGCCGCGCCCAGGGACCCAGGTCCTCGCCGGACCGGGACGCGTACCGCAGAAGGTCGTAACCGAGGTCGTGGGCCTTGCACGACGTATCGAACTCGAGTGGCAGCGGCACGGGGGACGAGCAGTCTCCGCCGGGATTGGCGAGCATTCCGTCGATCAGCACCGGCGTGTACCCCATCACGGAAGCGAAGTCCGCGGGAACGGAGTCCTCGGTGAGCTCGGCCGGTGCCGTGAGGGTGTGCACCGCGGCGGAGGCGGCGACGTTCTCGTGCCGGGGCGTGCTCGCCGCGCCGGTGCCTGCGAATCCTGTCGTGGTCAGTAGTGCGGTTGCGGCGCACGCCACCGCGGCCCAAGTCGTTCTCCGTGTCCCCGTCTTTCGCATGACGAGAACGTTATGAATTCGTGTTGCGCAGCCACATCACCCCGGAGTCCGGTTCGATCCCTGGTCTCGTGGTGCGAGGGGGCCCCGATCTCATACTCCGGGGCTACGCCGACATGAGCCCGGGGTATGAGGACACTCCGTGACCACGGTTTCTACTGTCGACAGTGTGAAGACGAAGACGCGCATCCGGAGAGCCGCCGAAGGCCAGTGGCTGAACGTGGCAATCGTCGTGGTCACGGCGATTTTGTTCGCCGTGGCGTGGCCGACCCTGCAGCTGACCCACCAGGTCAGTCCCCCCATCCAACCGTTCGTGGCGGCGCTCGCGACGTTCCCGTTCCTGCTCATCCGCTCGAATCCGGCGCTGGCCTGGGCCGTCTCCGCGGTCTCGGCGCTGGTGATTCCGCGTGTCTTCGCACTGCAGGACGGCTACGACTACCCCTGGCAGGTGGTCCACATCCTGGTGATGCTCGCCCTGCTGGCCGCCGTCAGCATGCGGGCCGCGATTCCGGTCGTGGGTGTGGCATGGATCTCCACCGTCCTGCTGTTCCTCGCCGACACCCCGGGCACCAACGGCCGCGGGTGGGCGGTGGGCCTGACCGCGATCGTCGTCTTCGGCCTGCTGATCCGGTGGCTGGTGCTCTCCCGCCGGCAACTCGCGCAGCAGGAGGAGCTGAGTGAGCTCGAGCGCACTCGCCGGACGGTCCTCGAGGAGAAGGCGCGCATCGCCCGGGACCTGCACGACGTCGTCGCGCACCACATGTCGATGGTCGTGGTGCAGGCGCAGAGCGCGCCGTACCGCATCGCCGACATGTCGGACGAGACGCGGGCCGAGTTCGAGTCGATCGGAGCCGCCGGCCGCGCCGCATTGAACGAGGTGCGCGGACTGCTCGGAGTGCTGCGCAGCGACGGCCAGCTGGCCGAGCACGCGCCCCAGCCGGGGGTTCAGCAGATCAGCGAGCTGCTCGAGGGCAGCCGCAGGGCAGGCATTCCCGTCTCCTGGCACGTCGACGGCGACCCGACGCTCGTGTCGGAGTCGGTCGGGCTCGTGATGTACCGCATCCTGCAGGAATCCCTCGCCAACACGGCCCGCCACGCGGCCGGCGCCGCGGTCGAGGTGAAGATCGCGTACGAGTCGCCGATAGCGTCCGTGTCGATCGTCAACGGGCCGCCGAGGCGGAGCCTCGTCTCCGCCCTGACCAGGCACGAGTCGACCGGCGGCAACGGCATCATCGGCATGCGTGAGCGTGCGCAGGCAGTCGGGGGCGTACTCACCACCCACCTGCACGACAACGGCGGATTCGACGTCCACGCCGAGTTCCCGGTCGCCTCCGCCTAGGCTGGCTGGGTGGCCATCACCGTATTCATCGCCGACGACCAGGCTATGGTCCGGCAGGGCTTCGGAGCCCTGCTCGCCTCACAGCCCGACATCAGTGTCATCGGTGACGCTCCGGACGGGGCCGTGGCGGTGAGCGAGGTCCGGCGTCTGCGACCCGACGTGGTCCTGATGGACGTCCGCATGCCGGAGATGAACGGACTCGACGCGGCCCGCGTCATCCTGTCGGCCGGTTTCGATCCGCCGGTGCGCGTGCTCATGCTCACGACGTTCGACGTCGACGACTACGTGTACGAGGCGCTGAGCATCGGGGCCAGCGGCTTCATGCTCAAGGACGCGCCCGCGGAGGAACTCATCCGCGCGGTGCGGGTGGTCGCGGACGGCGAGGCACTTCTCGCGCCGACCGTCACCCGGCGTCTCATCGCCGACGTGACCAGCCGCCGCAGCACGGCGCGCCGCAAACCGGCCGCGCTGTCGGCGCTGACGCCCCGCGAACGCGAGGTACTCGAACTCATCGCCCGCGGCATGTCCAACACCGAGATCGCGGAGCGCCTGTTCGTCGCCGAGCAGACCGTCAAGACGCACGTCGGCAAGGTGCTGTCCAAGCTGGATCTGCGCGACCGCGCACAGGCAGTGGTCCTGGCGTACGAGAGCGGTCTCGTCACGCCGGGCTGAGTGAACCTGCCGGTCCGAGGTGCCCGAACACGGTTCGAGCGGCAAGATGGGTGATGAGAACCACCATCACCACACGAGACGACGAGGGGTGCTTGGATGCGGATCGGAATGCTCACCGGAGGCGGAGACTGCCCCGGACTGAATGCGGTGATCAGGGCGGTGGTTCGCACCGCCGCCGGCCGATACGGCAGCTCGGTGGTGGGATTCCGTGACGGCTGGCGCGGCCTGCTCGAGGATCGCAAGGTGGTGCTGTCCAATGACGACCGGATCGATCGAATCCTCACCCGGGGCGGCACCATCCTCGGTACCGCGCGGGTCAACCCCGACAAGTTGAAGGCCGGCCTCGACCAGATCCGGCAGACTCTCGACGACAACGGGATCGACGCGCTCATCCCGATCGGCGGGGAGGGCACGCTCACCGCAGCGAGCTGGCTCGCCGAGAGTGGGGTGCCCGTGATCGGGGTTCCGAAGACGATCGACAACGACATCGACTGCACCGACGTGACGTTCGGTTTCGACACCGCTCTGTCCATCGCGACCGATGCGATCGACCGCCTGCACACCACCGCCGAATCCCACCAGCGGGTGATGCTCGTCGAGGTGATGGGCCGGCATGCGGGCTGGATCGCGTTGCACTCCGGGCTCGCGACCGGTGCGCATCTCACTCTCGTTCCCGAGGTCCCGTTCGACGTCGGCGAAGTCTGCTCCCTCGTGAAGAAGCGATTCCAGCGCGGCGATTCGCATTTCATCTGCGTCGTCGCCGAGGGCGCCACTCCGACCCCGGAGTCGATGAGTCTGCGTGAGGGCGGTATCGACGAGTTCGGTCACAAACGATTCACCGGCGTCGCACAGCAGCTCGGCGACGAGATCGTCCGCCGTATCGGCAAGGAGGTGCGGACGACGGTGCTCGGGCACGTGCAGCGGGGCGGCACCCCGACGCCGTACGACCGGGTGCTCGCCACCCGCTTCGGGGTGCACGCCACCGACGCCGTCCACCGCGGTGACTTCGGAAACATGGTGGCCCTGCACGGCACGTCGATCGACCTCGTGCCCCTCCAGGAGGCGACCCGGCGCCTCAAGACGGTGCCGCGGGAGCGGTACGAGGAGGCGGCCGCATTTTTCGGCTGACCGCGTTTTTCGGCGAACCGCCGGACGCATAAACTCTGTGGCATGACTGCTGTCGACGCTCCGGACCTCCTCGACTACGACGAAGTGCTCGCCAAGTACGAGCCTGTTCTCGGCATGGAGGTGCACGTCGAGCTCGGCACCGAAACGAAGATGTTCTGCCCGTGCCCCACCGAGTTCGGCGCCGAGCCGAACACGCAGGTGTGCCCGGTGTGCCTCGGTCTGCCCGGGTCGCTGCCCGTCGTGAACGAGGCGGCGGTCGAGTCCGCGATCCGGATCGGACTGGCACTGAACTGTTCGATCACACCGTGGGGCCGCTTCGCGCGGAAGAACTACTTCTACCCGGATCAGCCGAAGAACTACCAGATCTCCCAGTACGACGAGCCGATCGCCACCGACGGCTACCTCGACGTCGTCCTCGACGACGGCACCACGTGGCGCGTGGAGATCGAGCGTGCGCACATGGAAGAGGACACCGGAAAGTCGCTGCACGTCGGCGGCGCGACCGGGCGCATCCACGGCGCCAGCCACTCGCTGCTCGACTACAACCGCGCCGGGGTCCCGCTCGTCGAGATCGTCACCAAGACCATCAGTGGCGCCGGTGCCCGCGCCCCCGAGGTGGCCCGCGCGTACGTCACCGCGCTCCGCGACCTGCTGAAGTCGCTGAACGTCTCCGACGTCCGCATGGACCAGGGTTCGATGCGCTGCGACGCCAACGTGTCGCTGATGCCGATCGGGGCGACCGAACTCGGCACCCGTACCGAGACGAAGAACGTCAACTCCCTCAAGAGCGTCGAGGTGGCGGTCCGGTACGAGATGCGCCGGCAGGCCGCGGTGCTGGAGGCCGGTGGTGAGGTGATCCAGGAGACCCGGCACTTCCAGGAGGCCGACGGGACCACGTCACCGGGCCGCCGCAAGGAAACCGCCGAGGACTACCGCTACTTCCCGGAGCCCGATCTCGAGCCGGTCGCGCCCAGCGCGGAATGGATCGAGGAGCTGCGTGGCACCCTGCCCGAGCTGCCGTGGGTCCGCCGCGCCCGGATCCAGGCCGACTGGGGTGTCTCCGACGAGGTCATGCGCGACCTCGTCAACGCGGGGGCCCTCGACCTCGTCATCGCCACCGTCGAGGCCGGCGCCTCCCCGGAGGCCGCACGGTCCTGGTGGGTGTCATACCTGGCGCAGCAGGCGAACACCCGCGGCGTGGAACTCGCCGAGCTGCCGATCACGCCGGCTCAGGTCGCGCAGGTGGTCGCGCTGATCGACAGCGGGAAGCTCAACAACAAGGTGGCCCGCCAGGTGGTCGACCACGTCCTCGAGGGTGAGGGCGACCCCGAGCAGGTCGTCGCGAACCATCCCGAGCTGGTCGTCGAACGCGACGACACGAAGCTGAAGGCGGCCGTCGACGAGGCTCTGGCCGCGAACCCCGACATCGCCGAGAAGATTCGCGGCGGCAAGGTCGCGGCCGCGGGCAAGATCGTCGGCGACGTGATGAAGGCCACGCGTGGTCAGGCCGACCCGGCCCGCGTCAAGGAACTGGTCATCGAAGCCTGCGGCTGAACTCCTTCGGCACCAACGGGACGTTCGTTCGGATCAACCGAACGAGCGTCCCGTTCGTTTCGACGGGGGTGGGCCGTCAGTCGAATCCGCCGCCACCGGACGGCAGGGGCATCTTGATCACGCGGTCGTCGTTGGGTCCGGGCTGACCGCCGGTCTTGTTGACCGTGCTCACCCAGATGAGACCGTCGGGTCCGAGTGCGGCGCCGCCGAGTTGGCCGTACCGGTCCTGGACGATGACACCGGGGGCGGTGGTGACGGCTCCCGTGCCGGGGTCGGCAGCGAGTGCGGACATCGCCTTCGCGGTGCTCAGTGACACCGCTACGACGTCACCGGCGGCGACGCAGCCGCCGACGCCGGGCCGCTCCGGCCACGTCCACACCGGAGACGACACCGCTCCGTCGGCGCTGACCCGCAGCAGCCGATCCTCCAGCGGGGTGCGGTCGGTGACCCACACGGCGACACCCGGGTCGACGCACACCCCTCCGGCGGTCCCGATGCCCGACAGCACCACCTGAGGGCGGGGCTGCGCCGGAGTCGGTGCGGGCGACAGGGCGGTGACCTTCAGCAGTTTCCCGGCGAGGGACGCCGGATCGGCGGCCGCGGCGGCGTTGCCCGCGTTGCCGGTCAGGACCATCAGTTCGTCGCCCGAGAATTCGAGCGAACCCGCATTGCCCGCGTCGCCGCGCGGAATCCCGCCGAGAACCTCCTTGGCGGAGTCTCCCGGTGCGATCCGCACCACCCGGTTGTCGGTCGGGGTCGTGACGTACGCGTAGATGAGGTTGTCCTCGACGAAACTCGGCGACAGCGCGATGTCGAGGAGTCCACCGTCGGTGGTGCCGTCGACGTCGACGTGCGCGATCTCCTTGGGGGTCTGCCCCTGAGCGACCTGCAGGATGCGTCCGGTCCGCCGCTCCGCGACCAGGGCGGTGGCCCCGTCGGGGAGGACGACGAGTCCGCCGGTGGTGTCGAGACAGGTGGCGATCACGCTGGGGTCCGGATCCTGGCACGGTCCGAGCGGCCCGCTCGGCGGTGGGGTGGTGGTCGTGGACGGCGGCGGATTCTCCGGCTCCACCTCGGCGCCCGACGCACCCGTCGGCTCGGGTGTGAAGGGTGAGGACGCGGAGTCGTCGAATTTCGCGCACCCGGCGGCGAGGACCGCCGTCACGCACAGCGCGGACATCGCCATCTTGCGGGACGCCGTGCGGCGCCGCCCACCCACCATCATGATGGAGACGTTACGGAAGAGTGCGAGGTCGCCGCCACGCCGGTTCCGCCTACGAGCGATGTCCGGCCGATCGACCTAGGCTTGACGGTGTGACTGACATGCGGAAAGACCCCAGCGAGTCGTCGGACCAGGGTGCTGCGGACCAGAGCGCCTCACCCGGCTACGGCAAGGTCTCGAGCCCTTACGACCTTCCCACCGAGCGCTTTCCGTCGGCCACGCCGACGTCCGGATCCAGGGGGCAGGGCCTGCCGCACACCGACGACGAACTCGACTACGGCGACGCGCGCGGCGCGGGCCTCCCCACCGAGCAGATCCCCGCGTACCGGCAGTCGGGGGCGTCCGACATGCCGGACCAGCCGACGCAGGTGATCGGCGCGGGTTCCGGCGCGTCCCTCGGGGCCACGGCGGGCGATCCGTCGACCGACCGGATCGGCGAGGGCGACGTGAAGATCGGCCGCGGCACCCTTGACCTCGGACTGCTGGCCCTGCGACTCGCGGTCGGCGGAACGGCACTCGTGCACGGTCTGCAGAAGCTGACGGGGATGTGGAACGGTCCGGGACTCGACGGGTTCGAAGAGGTGCTCGTGAACTCGGGTTTCCAGCAGGCGAAACTGCTCGCGATCCTGGGTGCCATCGGTGAGGTCGCGGGCGGTGCGCTGCTGATCCTCGGTCTCGTCACCCCGCTGGCCGCCGCCTCGGTGCTGGCCGTGATGATCAATGCGTGGGCGTTCCGGCAGATCGCGGAACCGGGGCTCGAGTACTTCGCACCCGCAGGCACCGAGTACGAGACGCTGCTGGGTGTGTGCGCCGGCGTGATCATTCTCACTGGGCCGGGGCGTATCTCGCTCGACGGCCGTCGCGGCTGGGCGACGCGCCCGTTCATCGGGTCGTTCGCGGCACTGATCCTGGGTATCGGCGCCGGTGTGTGCGTGTGGATTTTCCTGAACGGCGCCAACCCGCTCATCTGATCATTTCGCACGTTCCACGACTGTGCCGCACTCCCCGGATCGGGAGTGCGGCACAGTCGTTTTCGTCAGATCAGCGCTGGACGAGTTCCGGGATGTTCTCCTCCTCGGGCGGACCGGCCTGTGCGGCCAGCTTCTGTCCGAGGACCGACTTGCGCCGGCCGTAGGCGAGGTACACGACGACGCCGAGGGCCATCCACACGAGGAATCGGATCCAGGTCTCGACCGACAGGTTCAGCATCAGCCACCCGCAGGCCAGAACGGCGAGGATGGGAACCAGCGGGACCAGCGGAACGCGGAATCCGCGGGGCAGGTCGGGACGCGTGCGGCGGAGGATGATGACGCCGATGCAGACGAGGACGAACGCGAAGAGGGTGCCGATGTTCACCATCTCCTCGAGCGTGCCCATCGGGAAGAAGGCGGCGAGGAGTGCGACCACGGCGCCGACGAACAGGGTGATGCGGACGGGGCTGCCGTTCTTGCCGGTCTTGGCGAGACCGCGGGGCACGAGTCCGTCGCGGGACATGGCGAACAGGACGCGGGTCTGGCCGAGCATCATCACCATCACGACGGTGGTGAGGCCCGCGAGCCCGCCGAAGTTGATCGCGGTCTGGGCCCAGGTGATGCCGTGTGCCTCGAAGGCGGTCGCGAGGGTGGCGCTGCTGTCGCCGACGAGCGGGCTACCTGTCTTGAGGTCGGTGTACTTCACCATGCCGGTGAGCACGAGGGTGACGGCGACGTAGAGCACGGTGACGATCGCGAGCGAGCCGAGAATGCCGCGGGGGAGCGCCTTCTGCGGGTTCTTGGTCTCTTCGGCGGTGGTGGCGACGACGTCGAATCCGATGAAGGCGAAGAAGACCAGGCTCGCTGCGGCGAGGAGGCCGTACCAGCCGTAGCTGCTGCCGTCGGCTCCGGAGAGGAAGGAGAAGAGGGTCTGGTGCACACCCTGCGCGGCGCTCTCGTTGCTCTCGGCGGGCGGGATGTACGGGGCGTAGTTCTCCTTCTTGATGTAGAACACGCCGACGGCGATGACGAGGAGGACGACGGCGATCTTGATGGCCGTGATGACGGCGGACACGCGTGAGGACACCTTGGTCCCGATGGCGAGCACGATCGTGATGCCGCCGACGATGATCAGCGAGCCCCAGTCGAAGTCGACGGGACCGAGGTGGGCTGTGGTGGATCCGCTGAACCCGAGGACGTTACCCAGATACAGCGACCAGCCCTTGGAGACGACGGCTGCCGCAAGGGCGAATTCGAGGATGAGGTCCCAGCCGATGATCCAGGCGACGAACTCGCCGAAGGTGGCGTAGGAGAACGTGTACGCACTGCCCGCGACGGGGACGGTGGATGCGAACTCGGCGTAGCAGAGGGCGGCCAGGCCGCAGGCGATGGCGGCGAGGACGAAGGCGAGCGAGATGGACGGCCCGGCGACGTTGCCTGCAGTCCGGGCGGTGAGCGTGAAGATGCCGGCGCCGATCACGACGGCGACACCGAAGACGGTGAGGTCCTTCGCGGTGAGTTCCCTCCGCAGCCGGGTGTCGGGTTCGTCGGTGTCCGCTATCGATTGCTCAACGGATTTCGTTCGCCAAATGCCGACTCCTGGCATGTGTCGCTCCTTGGTTGTATTCCCGATGGCCTCGTGGGCCGGAGATGTTCCGGTGGTGCTGCCGATTGTGATGTAGGTCTCAACGGCCAACTGAGGGAACCACTACTGAGCGCCGTGTGCAAGAAGTCCGGGCTCAACTGATCAATTCGATCAGTAGAACGTGTTCTGGGGTGTTGCCGTCTGAGCGAGTTGATCACCCGTGAGCGCGGTCACATCCGAGGCGGAATCCGTCGTCACACCGACGACGGAAGCCGGGTGCCGCGGCAGGAAGCTCCTGCTGCGGCACCCGGCTTCGTGTCTGTTCGGTGCGCCCGGTGCGGGTGTGTCAGGGGACCTGACGGACCGCGCCCTTGTCGGCGGACGTGGCCAGCGCGGCGTACGCCCGCAGGGCCGTGGTGACGGTGCGTTCGCGGTTCACCGGCTGCCACGGACGCTCGGACGACTCCATCTTCGCCCGGCGCTCGGCGAGCACCGCGTCGTCGACGAGGAGCTTCAGCGTGCGGGTCGCGATGTCGATGAGGATCTGGTCGCCGTCCTCCACCAGGCCGATGGCGCCGCCGCTGGCGGCCTCGGGGGAGATGTGGCCGATGGACAGTCCCGAGGAACCGCCGGAGAATCGGCCGTCGGTGATCAGCGCGCACTTCTTTCCGAGGCCGGAGCCCTTGAGGAATGCGGTGGGGTGCAACATCTCCTGCATGCCCGGGCCGCCTGCGGGACCCTCGTAGCGCACGACGAGGACCTCACCGGGCTGGATCTTCTTGCCGAGGATCACCGACACCGCCTCTTCCTGCGACTCCACGACGCGCGCGGGTCCCTGGAAGTGGAACAGGTCTTCGTCGATGCCCGCCGTCTTGATGACCGCGCCGTCGACGGCGATGTTGCCGCGCAGCACGGCCAGGCCGCCCTCGACCGTGTGCTTGTGCTCGAAGTCGCGGATGCAGCCGTTGGCGGCGTCCGTGTCGAGCGACGACCAACGGTTGTTCGTCGAGAACGGCTCGGTGGTGCGGACGCCGCCGGGCGCGGCGTGGAAGAGTTCGACGGCCTCGTCGGATGCCTTGCCGGACCGGATGTCCCACGTGTCGAGCCACTCGTCGAAGCTTTCGGTGTGCACGGTCGAGACGTCGCTCTCGAGCAGTCCGGCCCGGCGGAGTTCGCCGAGGATGGCGGGGATTCCGCCCGCCCGGTGCACGTCCTCCATGTGGTAGTCCGAGTTGGGCGAGACCTTCGACAGGCACGGCACCTTGCGGCTGATCTCGTCGATCTTGTCGAGGTCGAAGTCGTAGACCTCACCCTCCTGCGCGGCCGCGAGGGTGTGCAGCACCGTGTTGGTGGAGCCGCCCATCGCGACATCCAGCGCCATCGCGTTGCGGAACGCGGCAGGCGTCGCGATGTTGCGGGGGAGGACGGAGTCGTCCTCGTCCCGGTAGTACCGCAGCGCGGCTTCGACGACGGTCGTTCCCGCGCGGGTGAACAGCGCGCGACGGGCCTCGTGGGTGGCCAGAGTGGAACCGTTGCCCGGCAACGCCAGACCGAGCGCCTCGGTGAGGCAGTTCATGGAGTTCGCGGTGAACATGCCCGAGCACGACCCGCACGTCGGGCAGGCGCTGCGCTCGACCTCGGACAGTCCTTCCTCGTCGACCTGGTCGTTGGCGCTCGCCGAGATCGCCGTGATGAGGTCGGTCGGTGCCTGGGCGACACCGTTCACCACCACCGCCTTGCCGGCCTCCATCGGTCCGCCGGACACGAACACCGTGGGAACGTTCAAACGCAGTGCGGCATTGAGCATTCCCGGGGTGATCTTGTCGCAGTTGGAGATGCAGACGAGGGCGTCGGCGGTGTGCGCGTTGACCATGTACTCGACGGAGTCGGCGATGATCTCGCGGCTGGGAAGGGAATACAGCATGCCGCCGTGCCCCATCGCGATTCCGTCGTCGACAGCGATCGTGTGGAACTCGCGAGGTACACCACCGGCGGCGCGGACGGCGTCGGCGACGATGTCGCCGACGTTCTTCAGGTGGACGTGCCCGGGAACGAACTGCGTGTACGAGTTCGCGATCGCGACGATCGGCTTCCCGAAGTCGGAGTCGGTCATTCCGGTGGCGCGCCACAGTGCGCGGGCGCCTGCGGCATTTCGTCCTGCGGTGGTGGTTCGGGACCTCAGCGGGGGCATGAGCGTATTCCTTAGTCAGCGTACGGAAGTACTGACAAACGCTACTCGCGCACTATTCGCCGTCTGTGTCCGGCCGGTTCTTCACCGGCTGCTCGCCGTTCGATTCGGTGTCGGCGTGGTGGGCCGCTTCGTCCGCCGCGGCGGCTGCCGCGTAGGGGTCGGTGATGCGGCCGCCGCTCGCCTGGGCGATATCGGGAAGCCGGTCGAATGTGACGACGGGAAGAGTCACCTCGCCCCCGTCCGTCAGCGTGGCCCGGGCCCAGCCGCGCCCCGGGAAGCGGAATCCCGTGATCTCGGACCACGCCAGCGACCGGCCGCCGAACAGCCGGCGCACCTCGAGTCCGTCGGGCGTGACCGTGGTCCGCACCCGCGCGACCCAGGCCACCGCGACGATCGGGGCGATCACGAGCCAGCCGAAGGCGGCCGGCCAGCCGAAGATGGGGAACGACACGGCGAACAGGAGGAAGGCGCATCCCAGATAGGCCAGGGGAGAAATCCGGATGACCTGCTTGGGTGGGTTCGTCGTGTGGGATGATGATTCTGGTGGCACGGGCTGCTGCGGAGTTGACACCTCTACATCTTCGCACCGCAGCCGATGTATCTCATATTCTGGGACGGCCGACTCACCAAGTTGACTGTTCACTATTAGCGCGCCTACCGTCGAGCGCGTGAAACAGAATGAGTTGCTCGTAATCGGCCGGCGCGTCGTCGCCTGAGTCGATTCCTTCAACTCGCCAGATAACGACGCGCCACCCTCGTACAGCATCAGCTGACGGGGGTTTTTTGTTGCCCGGAGCCAGAATCAGAGGATTTCCCAGTGAGCGCACCAACCGCACGGCCTCAACCCACGCCGCGCAAGTCGGGGGCAGCAAGCCCGACGACCGCGGCCGCCGCGACTCAGACCGGTAGCCGCCGCCAACTCGCCCCCGAGCGGGTCAGCGGCGCCCAGTCCGTGGTCCGAGCCCTCGAGGAGCTCGAGGTCGACACGGTATTCGGCATTCCGGGTGGTGCCGTTCTGCCTGTCTACGACCCGCTCTTCGACTCGAAGAAGGTCCGGCACGTGCTCGTCCGTCACGAGCAGGGTGCAGGCCACGCCGCCACCGGGTACGCCCAGGCGACCGGCAAGGTGGGCGTCTGTATGGCGACGTCCGGTCCCGGTGCGACCAACCTCGTGACGCCGCTCGCCGACGCGCAGATGGACTCCGTTCCGGTCGTGGCCATCACCGGACAGGTCGGCCGCGCGCTCATCGGCACGGACGCGTTCCAGGAAGCCGACATCTCCGGCATCACGATGCCGATCACCAAGCACAACTTCCTCATCACCGACGGCGTCGACATTCCCCGGATCATCGCGGAGGCGTTCTACCTCGCCTCCAGCGGTCGTCCCGGCGCGGTGCTCGTCGACATCCCGAAAGACGTTCTCCAGGCGCAGACCACGTTCTCGTGGCCGCCGGAGATGCGGTTGCCCGGCTACCGTCCCGTCACCAAGCCGCACGGCAAGCAGGTTCGCGAGGCGGCCCGCCTGATCGCCGACGCGAAGCACCCGGTGCTGTACGTCGGTGGCGGCGTCATCAAGTCGGAATCGTCTCCGGAACTGCTCGAACTGGCCGAGCTCACCGGCATCCCGGTGGTCACCACGCTGATGGCGCGCGGCGCGTTCCCGGACAGCCACACGCTGAACTGCGGCATGCCCGGCATGCACGGCACCGTCGCGGCGGTGGCGGCACTGCAGCGCAGCGACCTGCTGATCACGCTCGGCGCGCGTTTCGACGACCGGGTCACCGGTCAGCTCGATTCGTTCGCCCCCGACGCCAAGGTCATCCACGCCGACATCGACCCGGCGGAGATCGGCAAGAACCGGTACGCGGACGTCCCGATCGTGGGCGACTGCAAAGAGGTCATCGTCGAACTGATCGAGGCGATCAAGGCTGACCTGGCCACCGGAACCACGCTGGACCTCACCGAGTGGTGGGCGTACCTCGACGGCATCCGTCGCACGTACCCCCTCAGCTACGACCGTCCCTCCGACGGCGCGCTGTCCCCGGAGTACGTGATCCAGTCGGTCGGCAAGCTCGCCGGTCCCGACGCGATCTACTGCGCCGGCGTCGGCCAGCACCAGATGTGGGCCGCGCAGTTCGTCAACTACGAGAAGCCGCGCACCTGGCTGAACTCCGGCGGTCTCGGCACGATGGGTTACGCCGTCCCCGCCGCGATGGGCGCCAAGATGGGCATGCCCGACACCGAGGTGTGGGCCATCGACGGTGACGGCTGCTTCCAGATGACCAATCAGGAACTCGCCACCTGCGCGCTCGAGGGCATCCCGATCAAGGTTGCGCTCATCAACAACGGAAACCTCGGCATGGTGCGCCAGTGGCAGACACTGTTCTACGACGAGCGCTACTCCAACACCAATCTCGGCACGCACGGCGCGATCCGCATCCCCGACTTCGTGAAGTTGGCGGAGGCGTTGGGCTGCCACGGGATTCGCGTCGAGCGCGAAGAGGACGTCGAGGCGGCGATCCGTGAGGCGCAGGCCATCAACGACAAGCCTGTGGTGATCGACTTCATCGTCGGCGCCGACGCTCAGGTGTGGCCGATGGTCGCGGCGGGCACGAGCAACGACGAGATCATGGCGGCGCGGGGCATCCGCCCGCTGTTCGACGACGACGAGGCGGCCGCCGAGCCGGCCGTCATTCACGAGGCCATGGAGCGCGAGCAGCGTTCGGGCATGGCCGCAGCGGCCGGGGAGGAAGATCAGTGAGTACGAGCCACACCCTCAGTGTTCTCGTCGAGGACAAGCCGGGCGTGCTGGCCAGGGTGGCCGCGCTGTTCTCCCGTCGTGGGTTCAACATCGAGTCGCTCGCCGTCGGTGGCACCGAGCTTCCCGAGATCTCCCGCATGACCATCGTCGTGACTGTCGACGAGTTCCCGCTCGAACAGGTGACCAAGCAGCTCAACAAGCTCATCAACGTCATCAAGATCGTCGAGCAGGACGGTGAGGCTTCCGTCGCCCGCGAGCTGGTGCTCATCAAGGTGCGAGCCGACGCCAGCGTGCGCACGCAGGTGATCGAGACGGTGAATCTGTTCCGCGCCAAGGTGATCGACGTCTCCCCGGAGTCGGTCACGATCGAGGCGACTGGAACGCGATCCAAGCTGGATGCGCTGCTGCGGATGCTCGATCCGTACGGTATCCGGGAGATCGTGCAGTCCGGGGTCGTGGCCGTGGGACGGGGGCCGAAGTCCATCACGGCCACTCGCTAGTACTTTAGATACGCAAATCCAAGAAAGAGGTTGAACTGTGGCAGTCGAGATGTTCTACGACGACGATGCCGATCTGTCGATCATCCAGGGCCGCAAGGTCGCTGTGATCGGTTACGGAAGCCAGGGCCACGCGCACTCGCTGAGCCTGCGCGACTCGGGCGTCGATGTGCGTATCGGCCTCAAGGAAGGCTCGAAGTCCCGCGCGAAGGCCGAGGAGCAGGGCCTGACCGTCGGCACCCCCGCCGAGGTCTCCGAGTGGGCCGACGTGATCATGGTGCTCGCACCCGACACCGCGCAGGCGTCGATCTTCACCAATGACATCGAGCCCAACCTGAAGGACGGCGACGCGCTGTTCTTCGGACACGGCCTCAACATCCACTTCGACCTGATCAAGGCTCCGGAGTTCGTCACCGTCGGCATGGTCGCCCCCAAGGGCCCCGGCCACCTGGTGCGTCGTCAGTTCGTCGACGGCAAGGGTGTTCCCGCGCTCATCGCGATCGACCAGGACCCGAAGGGTGAGGGCCAGGCCCTCGCACTGTCCTACGCCAAGGGCATCGGCGGCACCCGCGCCGGCGTCATCAAGACCACGTTCAAGGAAGAGACCGAGACGGACCTCTTCGGCGAGCAGGCCGTGCTCTGCGGCGGCACCGAGGAACTGGTCAAGACCGGTTTCGAGGTCATGGTCGAGGCCGGCTACGCGCCCGAGATGGCGTACTTCGAGGTGCTGCACGAGCTCAAGCTCATCGTCGACCTCATGTACGAGGGTGGCATCGCCCGCATGAACTACTCGGTGTCCGACACCGCGGAGTTCGGTGGTTACCTCTCCGGCCCGCGCGTCATCGACGCAGGCACCAAGGAGCGCATGAAGGCGATCCTGGCCGACATCCAGTCGGGTGAGTTCACCCGCCGCCTCGTCGCCAACGTCGAGAACGGCAACACCGAGCTCGAGGGCCTGCGCAAGGCCAACGCCGAGCACCCCATCGAGGTCACCGGCAAGAAGCTACGCGACCTGATGAGCTGGGTCGACCGCCCGATCACCGAAACCGCCTAGGTTTCACTGCTTTACAGTTCCACCGAACCACCGGCCCGATGTCGCATCGGTCTCGTCAGAGGCCCCCGATGTGACATTGGGCCGGTGTTGTTTCGTGTCCGATTCCGTTGTTGCAGGCGTCCACTATGTGGTATCGCAGACCAGGATGCGGTTTCCCTGTGAGGGCGGACTAAGCTGTGTGTGGTTAAAACACCCCCACACCCACCTACTCAGGGAGTTTGCACGTGAGCCAGCCAGGCCGTCCTGTAGTTCTGATCGCCGACAAGCTCGCGCCGTCCACCGTCGAGGCATTGGGCGACGGTGTGGAGGTGCGATGGGTCGACGGACCTGATCGACCGGCCCTGCTCGCGGCGGTGCCCGAGGCCGACGCGATCCTCGTCCGTTCCGCCACCACCGTGGACGCCGAGGTCCTGGCGGCCGGTACCAAGCTCAAGATCGTCGCCCGCGCCGGCGTCGGTCTCGACAACGTCGACGTACCCGCCGCCACCGAGCGTGGTGTCATGGTCGTCAACGCCCCGACGTCCAACATCCACACGGCCGCCGAGCACGCCGTCGCGCTGATGCTCGCCACCGCCCGCCAGATCCCCGCTGCCGACGCCACCCTGCGCGACCGCGAATGGAAGCGCAGCAAATTCAACGGTGTCGAGATCTTCGGCAAGACCGTCGGCGTCGTCGGCCTCGGCCGCATCGGCCAGCTGTTCGCGCAGCGTCTCGCCGCGTTCGAGACGCACGTCATCGCGTACGACCCCTACGTGTCGGCCGCCCGTGCCGCGCAGCTCGGCATCGAGCTCGTCACCCTCGACGAACTGCTCGAGCGCGCCGACCTCATCTCCGTGCACCTCCCCAAGACTCCCGAGACCAAGGGACTGCTCGGCACGGAGAACCTGGCGAAGACCAAGAAGGGCGTCGTCATCGTCAACGCTGCCCGTGGCGGCCTGATCGACGAGGCCGCGCTGGCCGAGGCCATCAAGTCGGGTCACGTGCGCGCCGCGGGCCTCGACGTGTTCGAGACCGAGCCCTGCACCGACAGCCCGTTGTTCGACCTGCCCGAGGTCGTCGTGACGCCGCACCTCGGTGCGTCCACGAGCGAGGCTCAGGACCGCGCCGGAACCGACGTCGCGAAGTCTGTACTGCTCGCTCTCGCAGGCGATTTCGTTCCCGACGCCGTCAACGTGTCCGGTGGCGCGGTGGGCGAGGAAGTTGCCCCGTGGCTCGAGATCGTCCGCAAGCAGGGTGTGCTCATCGGCGCCCTGTCGGGTGAACTGCCCGTCAACCTCTCCGTCGACGTGCGCGGCGAGCTCGCCTCCGAGGACGTCGAGGTGCTCGCGCTCTCGGCTCTGCGCGGTGTGTTCTCCGCCGTCATCGAGGACGCGGTCACGTTCGTCAACGCTCCCGCACTCGCGGAAGAGCGCGGCGTCACGGCCGAGGTCACCAAGGCCGCCGAGAGCCCCAACCACCGCAGCGTGGTGGACCTGCGCGCCGTGTTCGGCGACGGCGGTGTCATCAACGTCTCGGGCACGCTGACCGGCCCCCAGCAGGTCGAGAAGATCGTCAACATCAACGGCCGCAACTTCGAACTGCGCGCCGAGGGTCTCAACCTCGTGGTCAACTACACCGATCAGCCCGGCGCGCTCGGCAAGATCGGCACGCAGCTCGGCAATGCCGGCATCGACATCCAGGCTGCGCAGCTCAGCCAGGACGCCGAAGGCGAGGGTGCGACCATCCTCCTCCGCGTCGACCGGGAGGTGCCGAGCGAGGTGCGGGACGCGATCTCCACCGCCGTCGGCGCCACCAAGATCGAGCTCGTCAACCTGGCCTAATCCCCACTGTGCGCGTGTCACGACCCCCGTTGTCGTGGCACGCGCACAGCTCTATGTGAAGTGAGGCGTTCATGAAGCTTGCGGTCATTCCGGGTGACGGCATCGGTGTCGAGGTCACGGCCGAGGCGTTGAAGGTGCTGCGGAAGCTCGTACCCGATCTCGAGACCACCGAGTACGACCTCGGTGCCCGTCGATACAACGCCACCGGGGAACTCCTCCCGGACGCCGATCTCGCGGCGATCCGCGAGCACGACGCGATCCTGCTGGGCGCCATCGGCGACCCGTCGGTGACGCCGGGTGTGCTCGAGCGGGGTCTGCTGCTGAACATGCGATTCGCGTTGGATCATCACGTGAATCTGCGTCCGTCGCAGCTCTATCCGGGATCGAAGTCGCCGCTCGCGGCGCAGCCGGACATCGATTTCGTGGTCGTGCGCGAGGGCACCGAGGGGCCGTACACCGGTAACGGTGGCGCGATCCGCGTCGGCACCCCGCACGAGATCGCGACCGAGGTGTCGATCAACACGTGGTTCGGTGCCGAGCGGGTGGTGCGTTACGCGTTCGCGCTCGCGCAGACCCGGCGTAAGCACGTCACCCTGATCCACAAGACGAACGTCCTCTCCAACGCCGGTGCGATCTGGACGCGTGCCGTGGAGACGGTGTCCGCCGAATACCCGGACGTGGAGACGGCGTACTGCCACATCGACGCGGCCACCATCTATATGGTCACCGATCCGTCGCGCTTCGACGTGATCGTCACGGACAACCTGTTCGGCGACATCATCACCGACCTCGCGGGTGCGGTCACGGGAGGCATCGGACTGGCGGCGTCGGGAAACATCGACGCGTCGGGGACCAACCCGTCGATGTTCGAGCCGGTGCACGGCAGCGCCCCGGACATCGCCGGCCAGGGGATCGCGGACCCCACGGCGGCCATCCTGTCCGCGGCGCTGCTGCTGCGTCACGTCGGCAGGGACGGCGATGCTGCGCGCATCGAAGCTGCCGTCGAGGCCGATCTGGCGTCCCGTGGTGACTCGAAGGTCGTCACGTCGGAGGTCGGCGACCGGATCGCCGCCGCCCTCTAGGACCGCGATTCGATCTTGTCTCCCTCGATCCCCGTGGCCCGGTCTTCGGACCGGGCCACGGGGAT
Organism: Rhodococcus sp. A14; assembly: GCF_011603105.1. Taxonomy (NCBI): domain Bacteria; kingdom Bacillati; phylum Actinomycetota; class Actinomycetes; order Mycobacteriales; family Nocardiaceae; genus Rhodococcus; species Rhodococcus sp. A14. Next base: position 95,927 of record NZ_JAAOQS010000001.1, read on the forward strand.
CAGTGGTATCGAGGCGGCCGGAAATCCCGCAGCTATGGCGAAAGTCACCGGGAAGCCGACGATTCCGATCAGTGCGCCGAACACCGGGGGAACGATCGAGGCCGCGACGAACTGACCGGTGTTCTGAACGCCGAGCGCGCGTCCGCCCCAGAACGGACCCGCGATCTCGGCGACGGCGGTGAAGGCGAGGCCGTTCGGTGCCACGGTCGCGACGGACGCTGCCAACAGCGCCGCGATCGCCAGTGGCGAGTCCATCGCATCCGTCACGGCGAGCGCCGCCATCGACACTCCGCCTGCGACGGCGACCCAGCGAAGCGGACGCATGCGACTGCCCACCACGTCGGACCAGAAACCGACTCCCATTCGGCCGAATGCGCCGAGGATCTGGGCGACTGTCACGATCAGGCCTGCCGCCGTTGCTTCCCAATGCCTTTCGGAGATCAACCACACGAGCGCGTACGTCCATACCGTGTACTGGGGCACGACGAGCAGCACCGAGACGGCGTGGATGCGCCACAGAGTGCCGCTGTCGCGATACGGATTCGCGAGCATGCCGAGATCCTCCGCGGCGCTTCGGCTCGGCCTGGGCGGATCGACCACCCAGAGTGCACAGGCCAGCGCGGCAGTCGCGCACAGGGCGGCGGGCAGCGCGAGCGCCCATCCGATGCCGTGGTCGTGTGCGACCGAGGGGAGCGTCAGCGCAGCGCAGGCAATGCCCAGCGGCAGCGACATCTGCCGGATACCCATCGCGAGTCCGCGGCGCTCGGGCGGGAACCATCCGACGACGACGCGCCCACTCGCGGCGTTCGCCGAGGCCGCCGCCATGCCGCCGAGCAGCAGGAAGGCCGCGGTGGCCGTGAGCGATCCGGACAGGGTCGCGCCGATTCCCGCGGCCGCCGTGGCCGCCATTCCGGCGGCCAGCACTCGGCGTTCGCCGTAGCGGTCGGCCAGGGCGCCCCACGCGATCAGCGTCAGCATGACTCCGAGGGTGGGTGCGGCGACGAGGAGCCCGGTGCGGGCGAGGCTGAGCCCGTGGTTCTCCTGGAGTTCGGGGATCAGGAAGGCGACGCCGTTGACGAAGACCGCCTGTGCGGCCTGGGCGAACATCCCGAGGGTGAGCATCCACCATCTGCGGGCAGTTCCGACGGCGGACGGCGTGTCGATCGATGCGGTCATGTCATCTCAATATCTAGGATTGAATTCTCATATATTGGGGATCGTGTGGAGTCTATACCCCGCGTCCCGCGGCGTCCCGGTACGGCGGTGAACCGGGGCCGATAGACTCGGCGCCATGCGTCTTGGTCGAGTGGCAAGTCCCGATGGTGTTGCGTTCGTCAGTATCGAGGGGGACGAGGAGTCCCGGATCGCGAAGGAGATCGCCGAGCACCCGTTCGGCACCCCCACTTTCACCGGCCGGAGCTGGCCGCTCGCCGATGTGCGACTGCTGGCACCGATCCTCGCGAGCAAGGTCGTCGCGATCGGAAAGAACTACGCCGCCCACGCCGCCGAGATGGGGGGAGAGGCGCCGGCCGATCCTGTGATCTTCCTCAAGCCCAACACCTCGATCGTGGGCCCCGACGCCGCCATCGTCCTGCCGAAGTCCTCCAATGAAGTTCATTACGAAGGAGAACTCGCGGTCGTCATCGGACGCCCCTGCAAGGACGTGCCCGCCGCCAAGGCTCTCGACGTGGTGCTCGGGTACACGGCCGCCAACGACGTGTCGGCCCGTGACCACCAACGCCAGGACGGGCAGTGGACGCGGGCGAAGGGGCACGACACGTTCTGCCCACTGGGACCGTGGATCGAGACCCGGCTCGACGCCTCCGACGTCGACATCACCACCGAGGTGGACGGGGTGGTGAAGCAGTCGAGCAACACTTCGCTTCTGCTGCACGACATTCCGAAGATCATCGAATGGGTGTCGGCTGTCATGACGCTGCTCCCGGGCGACGTCATCCTCACGGGCACTCCGGAAGGCGTCGGTCCGATCGTCGACGGTCAGAGCGTGAGCGTGACCATCGGTGGTATCGGCACCCTCACCAACCCGGTGACTGCCAAGCGCTGACGGCTCTCGTGTCGAAATCGGGAGCGGACTAGCCTGTAGGAGTCCGTTTTCCCAGCGTCGACCCAAGTGAGCCATGACCACAAGCGAAGTTCGCGTCCGTTTCTGCCCGTCGCCCACCGGAACCCCGCACGTGGGGCTCGTCCGAACCGCCCTGTTCAACTGGGCGTTCGCCCGACACAACGGTGGTTCGTTCGTGTTCCGCATCGAGGACACCGATGCTGCCCGTGACAGCGAGGAGTCGTACCAGGCGATCCTGGACGCGCTGCGCTGGCTCGGATTGAACTGGGACGAGGGCCCGGAGGTCGGGGGACCGTACGAGCCCTACCGCCAGTCCCAGCGACGGGACCTGCATCTGGATGTCGTCGCGAAGTTGCTCGCGGCGGGCGAGGCGTACGAGTCGTTCTCGACACCCGAGGAGGTCGAGGAGCGGCACAAGGCGGCCGGCCGCGATCCCAAGCTCGGCTACGACAACTTCGATCGTGATCTGACACCGGAGCAGCGGCAGGCGTTCCTCGACGAAGGCCGCAAACCCGTGGTCCGCCTCCGGATGCCGGACCACGACCTGACGTGGGACGACCTCGTGCGCGGCGAGACGACGTTCAAGGCCGGAACCGTTCCCGACTTCGCCCTCACCCGCGGCAACGGGATTCCGCTGTACACGTTGGTCAACCCCGTCGACGACGCGTTGATGAAGATCACACACGTCCTACGCGGCGAGGACCTGCTGTCGTCGACGCCGCGGCAGCTCGCCCTCTACGAGGCGATGCAGCGGATCGGCGTGGCCGAGTTCACTCCGAAGTTCGGGCATCTGCCGTTCGTCATGGGGCAGGGCAACAAGAAACTGTCCAAGCGCGACCCCGAGTCGAATCTCTTCATCCATCGCGATCGCGGTTTCGTCCCCGAGGGACTGTTGAATTACCTGGCGCTGCTGGGCTGGGGTATTTCCGACGACCACGACGTGTTCTCGCTGGACGAGATGGTCGCCGCCTTCGATATCTCCAAGGTCAATTCCAATCCGGCCCGGTTCGACCAGAAAAAGGCCGACGCGATCAACGCCGAGCACATCCGGCTGCTCGAGCCCGCTGATTTCGCCGCGCGGCTGCGCGCGTTCCTGACGCTCCACGGCCATCTCGGGGAGACCGTGGACGAGTCCGTCTTCGCGACCGCTGCCGAATTGGTTCAGACGCGCATCGTCGTCCTGTCCGACGCCTGGGATCTGCTGAAGTTCCTGTTCGTCGACGAGGCCGACTTCGCGATCGATCCTGCCGCCGCTGCCAAGAACCTGGGCGCCGACGCCGCACCCGTACTGGACGCCGCCCTCGCGTCGCTGGACGCAGTCGAGGCGTGGGATGCGGCCTCACTGGAAGAGTCCCTCAAGACCGCTCTCGTGGACGAACTGGGCCTCAAGCCACGTAAGGCGTTCGCTCCGGTGCGGGTGGCCGTCACGGGCTCGCACATCAGCCCGCCGCTCTATGAATCGATGGAACTGCTCGGACGCGACGTTTCGTTGTCCCGGCTGCGCTCTGCGCGGGCCGGCATCGCCGGCTAGAACGCCGCTCTCGGGCCGAAAAGGGTGCAAAAATAGCCTCTGACCATACGATTTGGTAAATCCCGGCAGTAGGCTGGTAATCTCTTCTTCGGCCCGAGGCGGGCCGCAGAGCCCAGAAGCTCAGCGGTTCGAGAACGGCCATTGGGGTATGGTGTAATTGGCAACACAGCGGTTTCTGGTACCGCCATTCTAGGTTCGAGTCCTGGTACCCCAGCGGAAGTTCGGCCGATTTTGACTCCGAACTTCTGGAAGCTATGCTTGCTGAGCTTCCAAAGCAAGACAAAGTTCCTGGCCCCGTCGTCTAGCGGCCTAGGACGCCGCCCTCTCAAGGCGGTAGCGCGGGTTCGAATCCCGTCGGGGCTACAAAAAGAAACACCCTCCAAGAAATTGGAGGGTGTTTCTCTTTATCCGGACGATGTGTCGTTTATCCGGTCTTGCGGCGGAATTCGCGTTTGTGGTCGGCAGGCCCGTGGGCCTCGTGCGCCTTGGAATGTCCGTCCTTGTGATCGGTGGACAGCCCGGCCTGATGATTCTTCCGCTCGAGTGCTTCGCGGAACTTCTTTTTCGTGTCCTCGCTACTGGCGTCAGTCATGGTGAACTCCCTCGGGTAGTCGGTTCACTCTGTGAAGCTACGCCGAGGGCACCGAGAATGCTCCCGTTTTTCTGCCCGGGATCAGGCGCGGCGGTCGGCCGTCTCCAGGTACGCGGCCGTGGTCCCGCCCACCGGCATCGCGGGCATGCCGAGCTTGGCGTGATCCCAGCTCCTGATGCGCTCGGGAACGATCCGCACGACAACCCGCTTGTACAGCAGCTGATCGATGGCGGGACGCAGATCGTCGGTGTAGGGCCCGGTGTAGCGTTCCCACACGCTGACCCCGACCGCGAACATCGCGTCCGGGTCCTCCACGATCTCCGCCCGGCCCTCGATGGAAAGTCCGCGCAGGGTGTCGTACGTCTGGCCGTCCTCGATCAGGACGGTGACCCGATCGTCACGGCGCAGGTTGACCGCCTTCTGCGATTTCGACTTCGTCTCGAACCAGATCTCGCCGTCGATCACGGCGTACCACATGGCGACCAGATGAGGTCTGCCGTCCGCTGCCACCGTTGCGAGCGTGGCGATCCGGCTCCGATCCACGAATTCGGCGATCTCCGAATCCGTCATCGTGATCTGCGATCGTTGGTTCTTCCCCATCGGCTTCTCCTGTCGCGGTGAACGGCGGTCGTGAGTGGTCAGAGTCTCTTGTGCAACGCCTCCGCGGCGGCGAGCAGGTCGGCCGCCCACCGGGCGCCGGGGCGCCTGCCCATTCTGTCGATGGGTCCGGACACCGAAATCGCTGCGATGACAGCGCCGCCGGCATCCCGTACGGGTGCGGCGACACTGGCGACACCGGGTTCCCGCTCGGCGGCGCTCTGCGCCCAGCCGCGTCTGCGAACCTCGAGCAGCACGCGTTCGCCGAACGCCGCGTCGGGAAGAATCGCGCGCTGAGTCTGTGGGTCGGCCCAGGCGAGAAGGACCTTGGCACCCGAGCCGGCGCTCATCGGCAGTCGTGCCCCGACGAGAACGGTGTCGCGGAGGCCCGTGGGCGGCTCCATCGCCGCCACACAGATGCGCTGCGTGCCCTCCCGGCGGTACAGCTGCACGCTCTCACCGGTGATCTCGCGCAGTCGCGGAAGGACGAGCGCCGCCGCCGAGACGAGCGGATCGTTAGCCGTTGCAGCGAGTTCGGCGAGGCCGGGACCGGGGCACCACAGCCCGTCGGAGTCGCGGGTCAGGAGGCGGTGGACCTCGAGCCCGACGGCCAGCCGGTGGGCGGTGGCGCGGGGGAGTCCGGTGCGCGAGCACAGTTCGGTGAGGCTGCAGGGCTTCTCGGCCACGGCATGCAGCACGCCCACCGCTTTGTCAAGGACCCCGATGCCGCTATGCTGTCTCATAGGTCGATACCACTTTCTCGCATACTGGGATCATAGCGCACCTTCGCCTCACGTCGAGTGCGTGTCCGGGAAGAGGGTAACGACATCAGGCGCACGGCGGACCGGCCCGAAGCCCGCGGTGCGAGAAGACACACAGAGGTGGAGAAGATGGCGGAGAAAGCACGCACCCTGGCAGAGAAGGTGTGGGAAGACCACGTCGTGGTCCGGGGTGAGGGAGACAACCCCGACCTCATCTACATCGACCTGCATCTCGTTCACGAAGTGACGAGTCCGCAGGCATTCGACGGACTCCGGCTGGCGGGGCGCCCACTGCGCCGGCCCGACCTGACGATCGCCACCGAGGACCACAACGTCCCCACCGTCGACATCGACAAGCCGATCGCAGACCCCGTCTCCAAGACCCAGGTGGACACGCTGCGGCGCAACTGTGAGGAATTCGGTGTCCGGCTGCACCCGATGGGAAACATCGATCAGGGCATCGTCCACGTAGTCGGACCCCAGCTCGGTCTCACCCAGCCCGGCATGACCGTGGTGTGCGGTGACAGCCACACGTCCACCCACGGCGCGTTCGGCGCGCTCGCGATGGGTATCGGCACCAGTGAGGTCGAACACGTCATGGCGACGCAGACGCTGTCGTTGCGTCCTTTCCGGACGATGGCGATCACCGTCGACGGCGAATTGCCTGAAGACGTGACGAGTAAAGATCTCATTTTGGCTGTCATCGCGAAGATCGGAACGGGTGGAGGCCAGGGTTACGTCCTGGAGTACCGCGGCGAAGCGATCCGGAAGATGTCGATGGAAGCGCGGATGACCGTCTGCAACATGTCCATCGAGGCGGGTGCGCGAGCAGGCATGATCGCCCCCGACGAGATCACCTACGAATTCATCAAGGGACGACCCCACGCGCCGAAGGGTGCCGACTGGGACGCCGCGGTGGAGGCCTGGGAGCAGTTGAAGACCGACGAGGGCGCGGTTTTCGACAACGAGGTCCACATCGACGCGAGCTCGCTGACGCCGTTCGTGACCTGGGGCACCAACCCGGGGCAGGGCCTGCCGCTCGGCGAGGCCGTGCCGAATCCGGCCGAGATCGTGGACGAGAGCGAGCGTCACGCCGCGGAGAAGGCGTTGACCTACATGGGTCTCGAAGCCGGAACTCCGTTGCGTGAGGTGGCGATCGACACAGTTTTCGTGGGTTCGTGCACCAACGGCCGGATCGAGGATCTGAGGGCCGTGGCCGACGTGTTGCGCGGCCGCCACGTCGCCGACGGGGTCCGGATGCTGATCGTGCCGGGCTCGATGCGCGTGCGCGCGCAGGCCGAAAAGGAGGGTCTCGGCGAGATCTTCACCGCCGCGGGCGCCGAATGGCGGCAGGCGGGGTGCTCGATGTGCCTCGGGATGAACCCGGATCAGCTCGCGCCCGGCGAGCGTTCGGCCTCCACGTCCAACCGCAATTTCGAAGGCCGTCAAGGCAAGGGCGGCCGGACTCACCTGGTTTCGCCGCTGGTCGCCGCCGCGACCGCAGTCCGGGGAACACTGTCCGCGCCGACAGATCTGGCCTAGGACCCAAGGAATTTAGGAGATTTTTCGATGGAATCCTTTAGCACACACAAAGGTATCGGCGTTCCGCTGCGGCGATCCAACGTGGACACGGACCAGATCATTCCGGCGGTCTACCTGAAACGAGTGACCCGCACCGGTTTCGAGGACGGTCTGTTCGCCGCGTGGCGGAACGATCCGAACTTCGTTCTGAACGTCGCCCCGTACGACAAGGGCAGCGTTCTGGTGGCCGGGCCCGATTTCGGCACGGGCTCCTCCCGGGAGCACGCCGTGTGGGCGCTATCCGACTTCGGATTTCGGGTCGTGATCGCGTCTCGCTTCGCGGACATCTTCCGGGGCAACGCCGGCAAGGCCGGTCTGCTGGCCGCTCAGGTAGCCCAGTCGGACGTCGAACTGCTCTGGAAGTTGCTCGACGAGCAACCCGGTCTCGAATTGATTGTCGACCTCGAGAACAAGACTGTGACGGCCGGAACCACCGTGGTGCCCTTTGCGATTGATGACTACACGCGATGGCGTCTGATCGAGGGTCTGGACGACATCGGATTGACATTGCGGCAGGTAGAAGCCATTTCCGAGTTCGAAAAGTCAAGGCCTTCTTGGAAACCTGCGACTCTTCCGGAGCCCACTCCGGCCGACTGAAAGTTGGAATCGGAGCCCTGTCTCCCAGATAATAAGTTCCTGAGAATGGTGCCGCGTTGTATGAGAATTGGCGTGGCACATAGACTCCTGCGGTATTCAGGTTTACCGTAGTTCGTAGTCGGTCCGATGATGGACCATTAGTTCGCGGAGGAATTTCAATGAATAAGGCAGAGCTCATCGATGTTCTGACCGAGAAACTGGGCACGGACAGGCGCACGGCAACGGAAGCTGTCGAGCATGTCGTGGACACGATCGTCCGGGCAGTGCACCGCGGCGACAGCGTGACCATCACCGGTTTCGGTGTCTTCGAGCAGCGTCGTCGCGCGGCACGTGTCGCACGTAACCCGCGCACGGGTGAGACCGTCAAGGTCAAGCCGACGTCGGTGCCGGCGTTCCGTCCGGGCGCTCAGTTCAAGGCGGTTATCGCTGGCGGCCAGAAGCTTCCGGCCACCGGTCCGGCAGTCAAGCGCGGTGCAGCGGCACCCGCCACCAAGGCCGCCGCCAAGAAGGCTGCTGCCAAGAAGACGGCTGCCAAGAAGACCGCAGCCAAGAAGGCAGCTCCGGCCAAGACCGTGGCCGCCAAGAAGACTGCGGCCAAGAAGGCTCCGGCCAAGACCACGGCTGCCAAGAAGACCGTGGCGAAGAAGGTGGCTCCGGCCAAGACCACGGCTGCCAAGAAGACTGCAGCCAAGAAGGCTCCGGCCAAGACCACGGCTGCCAAGAAGACCGTGGCGAAGAAGGTGGCTCCGGCCAAGACCACGGCTGCCAAGAAGACCGCAGCAAAGAAGGCTCCGGCCAAGACTGCAGCCAAGAAGACCGCAGCAAAGAAGGCTCCCGCGAAGCGCGCCAAGTAATACAGCGCACACAGGACTGCCCGAACACAGACAGGCGCCGACCCTGGGGGTTGGCGCCTGTCTGTGTTCGCCTGGTGTCCCGGTGAACTCCGGTCGGCGGGTCTCAGTCCTTCCGGGTGGGAGGCAGCGGACTGTCGATATGGTCGGCGGCGATGAGTTTGCCACCGGACAGCGAGAGCACCCAGGTGCTCGCCTTTCGGTTCCGCGCCGGGGGAAGCGCGATGCCGTCGATCTCCGCCCACCAGTCGAGCAGATCGGGAATGACGCCACCCTGACTGCAGATCACCTGAACTCCGCCGAGAGCGGCGATCTTGCGGACCCGTGTGCGAGTGGCCACCGGGTCGGCGGTGTAACTCTCCTCGGACAGCAGCGGATCCAACCGGACGGTCGTGTCCAACGCGCGTGCCAGCGGCTCGACCGTCTGTGTGCACCGCGTCCGGTCGGCCGACGTGATGTCCGTGGCTCCGAACGCCTCGAGCTGCGCGACGAGCGCTTCGGCCTGGAGTTGGCCGTTCGCATCCAGGGGCCGGGTGGTGTCGTCACCCTTGTACCGTTTCCGGCTTCCAGCCTTGGCGTGCCGGACCAGCAGCACGGTCGCGGTGTCGGGTGGCTGAGCCGTGAATCGACGGAGCATCTTGCGATCCATGGGGTACGACAGCTGATCGGCGACCTCGGATACGGGAAGCCACCGCATTTCGTCCACTTCGCTGTTGGAGACGAATTCGCCGGCACGGGCTTCTGCCGCCCAGTATTCGACACGTTTCAATCGGCGGTGGCCCGGAATCGGATACGTCAACGCGCCGAGATGCCGGCCGAGACGCCCGCGAATTCCCGTCTCTTCTTCCACCTCACGCAGTGCGGCCACCACGGCAGTCTCGCCGGGGTCGAGCTTTCCCTTGGGAAATGACCAGTCCTCGTATTTGGGCCGGTGAATGAGCGCGATCTCGATCTCGTCGGGATTACCGGGAGATTTTCGCCACAGCACGGCGCCCGCGGCGAAGATATTGGCTTTGACCGGTTTGCCGGGTGAACTGCTCACCGAGTTCCTTCCTTCTTCCGCGGATTCGCCGCGATCAGGATCCGGTGCCCATTCGTTTGCGCATCATGGCCTCCTGGTGGTCGCGAACCTCCTCGCCGTGGGCAGGCGACGGAACCCACCGGCCGTCGGCCCCGAGCACCCAGCACCGCGTGACGGGATCGAGCGCGGAATCGATGATCTCGCCTATCTGAGCAGTGAGTCGAGGATCTTTCACCTGCGCCATGACCTCGACGCGCCGGTCGAGGTTGCGGTGCATCATGTCTGCGCTGCCGATCCAGAATTCGTCGGCGCCGCGGAAATGGAAGACGCGGGAATGCTCGAGGAAACGTCCGAGAATCGACCGGACGTGGATGTTCTCACTCAGGCCGGGAACTCCGGGCTTGAGGGCGCAGATGCCACGCACGACGATATCGACGGGCACACCGGCCTTGGATGCGCGATAGAGCGAGTCGATCACCTGTTCGTCGACCAAGGCGTTGGCCTTCAGCAGGATTCCGGCGTCCTCGCCCCGCAGCTTGTGCGCGATCTCACCGTCGATCCGCTCGATGATTCCCCGGCGCACACCGTACGGCGCGACGAGGAGGTTGCGGTACTGCGTCTTCCGCGAGTAGCCGGTGAGGGAATTGAACAGGTCGGTGAGGTCTGCGCCGATCTCGGGTGCCGCGGTGAGCAGGCCGATGTCCTCGTAGAGCCGGGCGGTCTTCGGGTTGTAGTTGCCGGTGCCGATGTGGCAGTAACGCCGGATGGTGGACCCTTCGCGACGGACGACGAGGCACGTCTTGCAGTGGGTCTTGAGCCCGACCAGTCCGTACACCACGTGCACACCCGCGTGCTCGAGCTTGCGGGCCCACTTGATGTTCGCCTGCTCGTCGAATCGCGCCTTGATCTCGACCAGTGCCACAACCTGTTTGCCCGCCTCGGCGGCGGTGATCAACGCGTCGACGATGGGGGAGTCGCCCGAAGTGCGGTAGAGAGTCTGCTTGATCGCCAGAACCTGGGGGTCGGCCGCGGCCTGTTCGATGAAGCGCTGGACGCTCGTGGAGAACGAGTCGTACGGGTGGTGGACCAGGACGTCGCCGTCGCGGAGAGTGGAGAAGACGCTCTTGGGCGTTTCGCGCTCGCCGAACGCGGGATGCGTTGCCGGGACGAACGGTGCGTCCTTGAGGGCGGGTCGGTCGACCGCGTACACCTGCCAGAGGCACGACAGATCCAGCAGTCCGGGTACCTGGATGACGTCGCCGGGATCGACGTCGAGTTCGCGCAGGAGGAGTTCGAGCATGTGCTCGGTCATGTCGTCCGCGACCTCGAGTCGCACCGGTGAACCGAAGCGGCGGCGGGCCAACTCACGCTCGAGCGCCTGCAACAGATCTTCGTCGCGGTCTTCCTCGACCTCGAAATCGGCGTTGCGCGTGATCCGGAATGCATGGTGCTCCACGATCTCCATGCCCGGGAACAGCATGTCGAGGTGAGCGGAGATCAGATCTTCCAGCGGCAGGAACGCGTCGATGGAGGAGGGAGTCTCGTCGCGGCGGACGCGGACGAACCGGCCCACGTTGTCCGGAACCTTGACCCTCGCAAAGTGTTCGCCACCGGTGACCGCATCCTTCACCGTCACCGCGAGGTTGAGACTCAGGCCGCTGATGTACGGGAACGGGTGGGCGTGGTCGACGGCGAGCGGAGTGAGTACGGGGAAGATCTGGTCCTGGAAATGCACGGACAGGCGCTCGCGGTCGTCGTCGGTGAGATCGTCCCATCCGATGATGGAGATCCCTTCGGCGGCAAGCGCGGGACGAACGGAGTCGAGGAAGACCCGTGCGGCCTTCTCCGAGATCTCCTGGGTCCGGGTCGCGATCAGCGAGAGCTGTTCGCGGGGGGAGAGGCCGTCGGCGGACCGCACGGAAAGCCCGGTCTCGTCGCGGCGCTTGAGTCCGGCGACGCGGACCATGAAGAACTCGTCCAGATTGGACGCGAAGATGGCGAGGAACTTGGCGCGTTCGAGCAGCGGCAGCGACGTGTCCTCGGCGAGGGCGAGAACCCGGGCATTGAAATCGAGCCAACTGAGTTCGCGGTTCAGGTAACGATCTTCGGGGAGTCCGTCGGTCAGTGCGCTCGTGAGGGCACTCGTGGCAGCGGGGGGCGCCATGGGAACGTTCGTGGGATTCGCCGTGACGATGCCGTCGCGGGTTCCGTTCTTTCCGTCGACGTCGGTCTGCTGGTCGAGTGCTTCTCGGTTACTCACCCCACGATCATCCCTCGAGAATTCGGCCGCGGACAATCGATGGGGCAAATTCACACGCGGTGCGTTGCCTACTCGTTTCCGCAGCGCGAGGGGGCGGTGTGTTCGAGCGCGTCGAGTGCGGCACGCGTCGCAGGTCCGACGCCGAGAGCCTGCGCGGCATCGAGATCGTCGGCGGTGTCGACGTCGGTCCGCAGACCCGGCCAGTGCCCGTCGAGGGGACGGGCCCCCGATTCGAGATGCCGCTTCGCCGATCCCGGTCCGAACCGGGGATCGAGCGGAATTTCCGGGTCGCAGGAGAACAGTGCGGCGGTTCCGGTGCCGTGATGGTCGACGACCACCGACCTGCCGCCGGTTCTCGCCGCGGCGAGTGCTTCACCGAATTCACCTCCGCGCAGAGACGGAAGATCGGCCTGGAGTGCGACGACGTCGACTCCGCGCTCGTTGCTGCGGACGTGCTCGGCCGCCGCCGACAGCGCCGCGTTGAGACCGTGCTCGGTGCCGGCCTCGTCCGGCCGGTCTTCGGTGGAAACGGGTGCGGGGTCGGCGTAGACATGCGCGCCGACGCTGCGTGCGAGCCGCGCCACCGCGGGGTCCGGCGTGACCACGGTGACACCGACGACCGTCGCGACATCGCTGACGACGGCGAGGGTGTCGCGCAGCATCGACAGCACCAGTCCGGTGCGGTCGTCCGTGTCGAAGACACCCGACAGCCGCGTCTTGGCCGCGTGGAGTTCCTTCACGGCGACGAGTACGTGCGCGCGCGGCGCCACGGATCGGGTCGCTGTGCTCATGCGGACATCTTGCCAGCCCGCGCGGGGTGGTGCTGCGGACGCCCGGTCGCCGCTGAGCAGCGAACGAGTTCGGTGGCGGGGCGGCGCTCGACCTCGGCATCGGCAATACTGTGGGCGACGCATCGGGTAACGAACGACGAGGGGGCTGTGTGAGCAAGGCTGCGGTACTGGGAGCGGGTTCATGGGGGACTGCATTTGCGAAGGTCCTGGCCGACGCCGGGACCGATGTCACCATGTGGGCGCGACGCGGTGAGGTCGCCGAATCGATCGTGTCGCGGCACGAGAACACGGACTACCTGCCGGGCATCGCCCTGCCTCCGTCGTTGACCGCCACCGACGACGCGCGGGCCGCACTCGACGGCGCCGACATCGTCGTTCTCGCGGTGCCGTCGCAGTCCCTGCGCGACAATCTGCAGGTCTGGAGTCCGATGATCCCCGAGAACGCCACCCTCCTGAGCCTCGCCAAGGGCATCGAGACCGGCACCCTCATGCGGATGAGTCAGGTGATCATCCAGGTCACCGGCGCAGACCCGGGGCGGGTCGCCGTCCTGTCCGGGCCCAATCTGGCCCGGGAGATCGCGATCGGTCAGCCGGCGGCGACGGTCGTCGCGTGCACGGATTCGACGCGGGCGCTGGAACTGCAGAAGGCTTCGGCCACCGGATACTTCCGTCCGTACACGAATTCGGACGTCATCGGGTGCGAGGTCGGCGGCGCCTGCAAGAACGTCATCGCCCTCGCCTGCGGTATGGCGTCGGGAATCGGTTTGGGAGAGAACACGATTGCGAGCATCATCACTCGCGGTCTGGCCGAGATCATCCGGCTGGGAGTAGCGCTCGGTGCGAAACCTGCCACCCTCGCGGGTCTCGCGGGAGTGGGTGATCTGGTTGCGACGTGCACGTCGCCCCTGTCGCGCAATCGGTCGTTCGGTGAACGCCTCGGCCAGGGTGGTTCGATCGAGAGTGCCCAGGCGGCCACTCACGGTCAGGTCGCCGAGGGCGTCAAATCGTGCTCGTCGGTGCGGGCTCTCGCCGCCAGTTACGACGTCGAGATGCCGTTGACCGATGCCGTGCACCGGGTGTGCCACGAGGGCCTCGTGGTGCAGGACGCGATCGGTCAGCTGCTCGGCCGCCGCACGAAGCCGGAGTGAACTCGTGAGTGGTGATTCCACCCGCTGCGTCAAAGCCGTTGCCGCAGAGAATGTTCCCGGCTCACCGATGCAGAGGGGGCCGGTTTTCGCTGCGCCTTATCAGCTGAGCGCGGACGAGGGAACCGAGTCCGACACCTACGCGCGTGCCTCCAATCCGGGGTGGCGCGACCTCGAATCGGCGCTGGCGACGCTCGAGGGCGCCGCGGGCGCACTCGTCGTCGGCTCCGGGATGTCGGCGGTCACCGTCGTGCTGCGGAGTCTGCTCACCGCCGGTGACACCGTGGTCGTTCCGTCCGACGGTTACTACCAGGTGCGTGCGTACGCGCGGGAGCGCCTGGAGCCGATGGGCATCACCGTGCACGAACTGCGGACCGCCGACATGGCCGGCGAGGCGGCCGCCGCACTGCTGGCGTCCGCCGAGGGGACGACGGTGGTGGTGGCCGAGACTCCGGCCAACCCGTCCCTCGACGTGGTGGATCTGCGCACCGTGTCCGAGCAGTGCGCCAACGCGGGCGCCGTTCTCGTGGTGGACAACACGACCGCCACCCCACTCGGCCAGCAGCCGCTCGAACTCGGCGCCGACGTGGTAGTCGCCAGCGGCACAAAGACTTTGAGCGGTCACAGTGATCTCCTCATGGGGTACATCGCCGCGTCGGACGCCGACTTCCTGGCCGGAATGGAACGCGAGAGGGCGCTGTCGGGCACGGTGCTGGGGCCGTTCGAGACGTGGCTCGCCCACCGGAGTCTCGGGACGGCCGGTCTGCGATTCGAGCGGCAGTGCGCCAACGCCCTGGCCCTCGCGGCCCTGCTCGAGTCGCACCCGGCGGCTCACCGTGTCCGGTACCCGGGGCTGCCCGAAGATCCTGCGCACGCCGTCGCCGCCGGTCAGATGCGTAGATTCGGCGGGCTGGTGAGCTTCGAGGTGGACTCCGCCGAACAGTTCCACCGACTCGTGGCCGGAAGTGAGCTCCTCGTGCCTGCGACGAGCTTCGGCGGCATCCACACCAGCGCCGACCGCCGGGCCCGGTGGGGTGACCCCGTGCCCGACGGGTTCGTGCGGATCTCGTGTGGAATCGAGGACACCGAAGACCTCGTCGCCGATCTCGAGCAAGCCCTGTCCGCATTGTGAGTGCGGCACCCGACGTGTCGTGAGGTCGGCGAAGGAAATATGAGGAGAGGTGGGTGCGGTGAGCGGGTCACGGCGACGGTACGGTTTGTGTCGTGAGTAAACCGCGTACCCGGGTAGCCGTCATCTTCGGTGGCCGCAGCAACGAGCATTCCGTGTCCTGTGTGTCGGCCGGAAGCGTCCTGAGGAACCTCGACCCGGAACGGTACGAGGTGGTGCCGATCGGCATCACCACCGAGGGCTCGTGGGTTCTCGGCTCCACCGACCCCGAGACGCTGGCCATCCGCGGCCGGGCACTGCCCAGCGTCGATGCCGACGGGTCCGCACTGGCCCTCACCGCCGACCCGACGCGGTCCGGTGACCTCGTCGCCCTCGACGACGGCGAAGCGGGCAAAATCCTGGCCTCGGTCGACGTCGTCTTCCCCGTCCTGCACGGCGCCTACGGCGAGGACGGCACGATCCAGGGCCTGCTCGAACTCGCAGGTGTCCCGTACGTCGGTCCCGGCGTGCTCGCCAGCGCTGCCGGTATGGACAAGGAATTCACGAAGAAGCTGCTCGCCGCGGAAGGCCTGCCCATCGGGTACCAGGTCGTCCTGCGCCCCGGCACCGCCACGCTGACCGACGAACAGAAGTCCCGCCTCCACCTCCCGGTATTCGTGAAGCCGGCCCGCGGCGGATCCTCGATCGGCATCACCCGGGTGGCCGAGTGGGCCGCGCTCGACGACGCCATCACCCACGCCCGTCTGCACGACCCGAAGGTGATCGTCGAATCCGGGATCGTCGGCCGCGAGGTCGAGTGCGGAGTCCTCGAGTTCCCGGACGGCGACGTGCGGGCCAGCGTCATCGCCGAGATCCGGATGCCGGAAGGCGCAGGCGACGACGAGGCGTTCTACGACTTCGACAGCAAATACCTCGACGACGTGTGCGAGTTCGACGTGCCCGCGAAACTCGACGAATCGGTCAGCGAAGAGATCCGTGAACTCGCGGTGCGCGCGTTCTCCGCGCTCGACTGCCAGGGACTCGCGCGGGTGGACTTCTTCGTGACCGAAGACGGCCCGGTGATCAACGAGATCAACACGATGCCCGGATTCACGTCGATCTCGATGTACCCGCGCATGTGGGGTGCGGTGGGCGTCGACTACGGCGCCCTCGTCTCGACCCTGGTCGACACCGCCCTTGCGCGCGGCGTCGGTCTCCGCTAGAGAAATCGCGGTCCGGCGCTCAGGGATTCGCCACGGGCGCCGGATCGAGGGGTTGCTGCGGCAACGCCTGCGACACCGCACCGGAAATGTCCTGAAGCGGCGTCGGTCCCACCCCGGTGGGAACCGTGAGTCCGATGTACACGCCGCGGTCGACGGCGAAATAGCTGCTCGCGTCGATTCCGGCGCTCGCGCCCGAGATCTCGAACCACTGAACTCCGTCGATGACCTGCAGCGGCGAAGCCTGATCGAACTCCGCGGGGCGGTCCAGACCACAACGCAGGACGAGTGGTTCGCCCTCGGCCGGTTGCCACGCGGCGGTCGCCTCGGGAGCGGGTTCGGTGAGTTCGGCGCGTGTGTAGTCGCCCAGAGCCTCGGGAAGGCCCGCCATCAGGGTGGCGCACTCCGCGGAGCCGGATGCGGGCGCGGGCACGGGGCCCAGCGACACGGGTTCCTTCACCGGGTTCCGGCCGGCGAACACCGCCGCGACGACGATGCCGATGACCAGGGCCACGGGGAGCGCAACGGCCGTCGCGATGAGTGCGGGATTGCGCCGCTCCCCGGGAACCGGGTCGGAGTTGCCGGCGGGGGCGTTCTGTTCGGGTTCGAGGTCGGACATGCTCAGTTCTTGTTCGCAGACTTTTCGGGGACGTCGCAGGTGAGGGTGCGAGTGATGCCGGAGACCTGACGGATCTCCTTGACGACGGGGGCGACATCGTCGGCGGACACCCGCACGATGACGTCGTACGGTCCGACCACGTCCTCGGCGGTCCGGACTCCGGTGATCTTCGCGATCTCGGTCGCGATCGCCGCGGCCTTGCCGACTTCGGTCTGGATCAGGATGAACGCTTGCACTCTCGCTCCGGCCCTTCCCTGCTCCGCGCCGCATGATCTCGGTAGAGTCGCGGGTGCTTCGGCGCGCTGATCGGTCACGTGCCGAGAAGTCCCGGCAACAGCTAAAAGGTACCGCAGTCGCACATCCCGTCGACCGGACCCACGGCCGCTGCCCGGGCCACCCGACACTGGAGGCACACCATCACACCGACGGATTCCCCGGACCCGAACCCGCCCCTCACCGTCGCCGACGTCGGCGAGTTCGCCGTGATCGGCCGAGCGGTGGAGGGACGGGTGCAGCCCCTGTCCACCCTGATCGGCCCCGGCGACGACGCCGCCCTCGTCCGGGCGGCCGACGGCCGGGTGGCGGTGTCCGCCGACATGCTGGTGCAGGACAGGCATTTTCGGCTCGACTGGTCGTCCCCGCGAGACGTGGGCCGCAAGGCGGTGGCACAGAACGCAGCCGACGTCGCGGCGATGGGGGCGCGCCCCACCGCTTTCCTGGTTTCCCTCGGCCTGCCGCCGGACACGTCGATCGACGTGGCGGACGGCATCTCGGCGGCAATCGGGGAGAGCGCCGAGGAACTCGGGGCCGGCGTCGTGGGCGGTGATCTCGTGCAGGCCGGGCAGGTCGTGATTTCCGTCACCGTCCTCGGTGATCTGGGTGGCAGGAGCCCGATCCGGCGGTCTGGCGCGCTGCCGGGCGACGTCGTCGCGGTGGCCGGCGAACTCGGCCGGTCGGCGGCCGGACTCGCGCTGCTGCTCGGCGGGTCCTCGGATTTCCCGGATCTTCTCGCCGCACATCGTGTCCCCACTCCACCGTATTCCGCCGCCTGGGCCGCCGCGGACGGGGGCGCCCACGCCATGACCGACATCTCCGACGGGCTCCTCGCCGATCTCGGTCACATCTGCGACGCCTCCGGCGTCGGAATGTCCCTCACCCGATCCCACATGGCCGTCTCACCCGAACTGGTGGCGGCGGCGAAGCTTCTCGGCGCCGACCACTGGGAATGGGTACTCACCGGGGGAGAGGACCATGGCTTCGCCGCCAGCTTTCCTGCCGACGTCCCGCTCCCCGCGGGGTGGACGACGATCGGCGCGGTGCACGACGGGTCCGGCATCTCGGTCGACGGCGAGACCTGGCCGGGGGCCGGCGGCTGGCAGAGCTTCTCGGTATAGGTTGCACGCATGGCTATCTACGCGCTCGGGGACCGCGAACCCGACATCCATCCGGACGCCTACGTCCATCCCGACGCCGTGGTGATCGGGAACGTGACCCTGGCGGCAGGAACCTCGGTGTGGCCACAGGCCGTGCTCCGCGCCGACTACGGCACCATCACCGTCGGCGCCGACACGAACATCCAGGACGGCACCGTGATCCATTGCACGATGGTCGATCCCACCGTCATCGGCTCGGGGTGCGTCGTCGGTCACGCCGCGCACATCGAAGGATCCACGATCGGCGACCACTGCCTGATCGCGTCCGGATCGATCGTGCTCAACGGTTCGGTCATCGGTGCCGGTTCGGTCGTCGGAGCCGGCGCCGTCGTTCCGTTCAAGTTCGAGGTTCCACCGCGCAGCATGGCACTCGGCGTCCCCGCGAAGATCCGGCAGGGTTACGAGGTTCCCGAGGGGCACCTCGCGATGAACGTGAAGATGTACGCCGCGAACGCGGCCTACTACCGCGACTCGCTGCGCAGGCTCGACTGATGGCGGCGCCGCTGTCGGACCTCGTCGAGGCCGGATGGGCAGACGCACTCGAACCCGTGTCCGGGCGGATCGCGGAGATGGGCGAGTTCCTGCGCGCGGAAATCGCCGACGGGCGTGAGTACCTCCCCACGGGAGAGAACGTCCTGCGGGCGTTCACCCACCCGTTCTCCGAGGTCAAGGTCCTGATCGTGGGTCAGGACCCGTACCCCACACCCGGGCACGCGGTCGGTCTCAGTTTCTCGGTGGCCTCGGACGTGCGCCCGGTGCCGCGCAGCCTCGGCAACATCTTCACCGAATACAGCAAGGACCTCGGCTACGAGACACCCACCACCGGGGACCTCACCCCGTGGTCGCGCCAGGGAGTGCTTCTGCTGAACAGGGTTCTCACCGTGCAGCCCGGACTCCCGGCCTCACACCGGAAGAAGGGCTGGGAAGCGGTGACCGAGCAGGCCATTCGCGCTCTCGTGGCGCGCCCCGAACCCCTCGTCGCAATTCTGTGGGGCCGGGACGCGTCCACGTTGAAACCGATGCTCGGCGACGTGCCGACCATCGAGTCGGCCCACCCCTCACCGTTGTCCGCGTCGCGCGGATTCTTCGGATCGCGACCGTTCAGCCGGGCGAACGAACTCCTCGACGGACTGGGTGCCGAGCCGGTGAACTGGCAGCTGCCGTAATCGGCGAATCTCCCTACTGCACCGACGAGAAGTCGGCACGCCGCTTCACTGCACAGACGAGAAGTCGGCACGCCGCTTCACTGCACAGACGAGAAGTCGGCACGCCGCTTCTCGACGAAGGCGTCGACGCCCTCGCGTCCCACCGGGCTGTCGGCCGCGGTGGCGATCGACGCGGCCTCCGCGTCGAGTTGCTCGGCGAGCGTGCGATATCGGGAGGCGCGGACGAGCGTCTTGATCCCCGAGAAGGACGGCGTCGGGCCGGCAGCGAGCGTGCGGGCGAGCCGGAGTGCCTCGTCCTGAACGACGTCGTCGCCGACGAGGCGGCTGAGGATGCCCAGGCGGACGGCCTCGTCACCGCTGAGAACGGCGTCGGTGATCAGGATCTCGCGCGCGCGAGCGTCGCCGACGATGCGCGGAAGGGTCCAGGACATGCCGCCGTCCGGGGTGAAGCCGATGGACGGGTAGGCCGGGCGCAGCTTGGTGCCCGGGCCGCCGATGGCGACGTCCGTGAGGCAGACAAGGCTCATACCGGCGCCCGCAGCCCACCCGTGCACACCGGCGATCACCGGAACGGTCACGGCGTCGAGCGCACGAACGAATTCGTGGAACACGCGCGCCACCTCGGCGACGTATTCGCTTCGCACCGGTGCGGACGCGAAGGCGTGGACGTTGCCGCCCGCGCAGAAGTTCGGGCCCTCCCCGACGAGGAGGACGCTGCCGATTCGGTCACCGACCGCTTCGAGTGCCCGGGCACCCTGCACCATGCCCTCGCCGTCCAGCGAGGTGCCGTTCTCCGCCGTCGCGATCGTGATGCGCAGGACGCCGTCTTCGAGCTGTACTTTGCTGAGTCCATCGAGAGAAGTCACCGTTGCACCTTACGTGGGCCCCTGCCGGTGCCCGACGTGCCCCGATGCGCTGCGACGATGCCGAATCGGACAAGGTGCGGCGGCATAAAAAACTGCGCCCCCGACACCGAAGTGTCGGGGGCGCAGTGACATCGCACGCAGCGTCGGGTCAGCCCCGAGCAACCTTTCCAGCCTTCAGGCAAGAGGTGCAGACGTTGACCTTCCGGGTGTTTCCGGGGGCAACCTCGGCACGAACAGTCTGAATGTTCGGGTTCCAGCGACGGTTGGTACGCCGGTGCGAGTGCGAGACCGACTTACCGAAGCCGGGCCCCTTGGCGCATACGTCGCAGACGGCAGCCATAGTCGCGAACTCCTTCAAGATAGTGAACTGTGAAATTTGCTGGCCTCGTGGAGACAGGGCACAGCAAGCGCGCCCTGTACGAGGCAACCGTGCAAGAGTAGCCGCTCGAGTGCGGATTGGCCAAACCCGGTCCCGAAGGGCTCGGACCGCGGGCCCGATCATCTTCCCCCGACTAGTCTGACGGCACCTTCCCATTCCCCTGGCCGGAGAGGACGACAGTGGCCCCTGAGCTCCCGATGGACGGTCGAGTCCTCGAATCGTGGGCGCGGACCGCCGTCGCGGGTCTGGAAAAGCGGTGCGAGGAGATCAACAGCCTCAACGTCTTTCCGATCCCGGACTCCGACACGGGTACCAACCTGCTGTTCACCATGCGGGCGGCGCTGGGTGCGATCGACGAGTACGCGGGCACTGCAAGCGGCACCAAGGACGTCCGGCAGGTTGCCATCGCCCTGGCTCGGGGCGCGGTCGCCGGCGCGCGCGGGAATTCCGGAGTGATCCTGTCCCAGGTGCTGCGAGGGGTCGCGGAAGCGGCCGTCACCTCCGCCGTCGACACCCGGACGGTCCGGACCGGACTGCTGATGGCCACGAATCTGGTGACGGACGCGGTGAGCTACCTGGTGGAGGGCACCATCGTCACCGTGCTGCGCTGCGCGGCCGACGCGGCGGCGGAGTTCCCGGACGAGGCGCCGATCGCGGTCACGGCACGCGCAGCCGCGGATGCGGCGGCGTCCGCGCTCACCAGGACGCCGTCGCAACTCGACGTGCTGGGCACCGCGGGCGTCGTCGATGCGGGAGGACTCGGCCTCGTGGTGATCCTCGACGCTCTCGTCACGGCCGTGACGGGTGCGCCGCCGGATCGCGCACCGATCGCGCTCCACGTTCCGCGCCGCACCCCGTCCACGCATCGCGCAGAGCCCGTCCCCGTTGTCGCGCCGCCCGCGTCGCAGGGCCCGCATGCGCATCCGGGACCCGGACCCGACTGCGACGAGGGCTCGGATCAGGACTTCGAGGTGATGTACCTGGTCGCGGAGTCCGACGAGGACCGCATGGGGGAGTTGCGCACCACGCTGAACGCCCTCGGGGACTCGATCGTGATCGTCGGCGACGGCGGCGGCGGCTGGTCGGTGCACGTGCACTGCACGGACGCGGGCGCCGCCGTGGAGGCCGGACTGTCGGCGGGACGCATCCACGGAATCCGGGTCAGCAGCTTCCTCGTGGATGCGCGGGACCAGGGGTTGCTCGTTCCACCGGTCCGGACCCGGCCGGATCAGGGGGAGCGGGGAATCGTCGCCGTCGTGGCCGGGGACGGCGCCGCCGAACTGTTCGCCAGCGAAGGCGCGACCGTCCTCCGGTGCGATGACGCCCCCGTCACCCGGGCCCAGCTTCTCGGCATCATCAGACAGATGGGACGCACCGAGGTGCTCGTCCTCCCCAACGGCGCGCTGACGGCCCAGGAACTCGTCGCGGTCAGTGCCGCGGCGAGGGATGCCCGCCACGAGGTCCTGCTGCTCGCGACGTCCGCGATGGTGCAGGGACTCGCGTCCCTGGCGGTGCACGACCCCGAGCGTGAGGCGGTGGACGACGCGTTCGCGATGTCGGAGGCGGCCGCCGCCACCCGCTGGGGATCGTTGCGCATCGCCCGGGAACGGGCCCTCACCTACGTGGGCACCTGCGAACCGGGCAACGGGATCGGACTGATGGGTCACGAGGTGATCGTCATCGAACCGGACGCGGTCGCGGCCGGACGGCGGCTCGTCGACCTCGTCCTCGGCGCGGGTGGCGAACTGGTGACGCTCCTGATGGGGTCGGAGGCGCCGGAGGGGCTGGACACGGAATTGGCCGATCACATCTCGCAGCGGCACCCCGGCGTCGAGGTGATGATCTACCACGGTGGACAACCTGGAGATCTGTTGCAACTCGGGGTGGAATGAGGAATTCGATGGCCACATTGTCCGACCGGCTCGATCATCTGCTGGGGAAGAAGACCGCCGACGCGCTCGAGGAGGCGTTCGACATCCGCACGGTCGAGGACCTGCTGCGGCATTACCCGCACCGGTACGCCTCGCAGGGCCGCGAGCTCGCGGAGAAGGACCCGCCGGAGGGCGAGCACATCACGATCATCGCCCGGGTCACGTCCGCGGCCGTCGTGAAGATGAAGAACCGGCCGGGCAGCATGCTCAAGGTGGTCCTGTCGACCGACACCCAGAACGTGGACGTCACGTTCTTCAGCCCGCAGAAGGTCAAGCACGTGATCAAGCCGGGTGTGCGCGCGATGTTCTCGGGAACGGTCAAGTACTTCCGCCAGAAGTGGAGCCTCACCCATCCGAGCTACCTCATCCTTCCCGAGCCGCGTGCCGGCAGCGAGGACCCCGTCGTGAACGTCGACAGGATCCGCGGTGCCGGGGATCTCGCGGGAATCGCCCGGGCGTCGCAGGAACCCGGTGCGGGGGTCGACCTGTCCGTGTTCGGCCGGGCGCTGATCCCGCTCTATCCGGCCACCCGGGACGTGGAGAGCTGGACGATCATGAAGTGCGTCCGCCAGATCCTGGACCAGCTCGATCACGTCGACGACCCCCTGCCGGAAAACATCCGGGCCGAACGCGACCTGATCGGTCTCGACGAAGCCCTCCGATCGGTCCACCTGCCCGACACCCGCGAGGACGTGGAGAACGCCCACGACCGTCTGCGGTTCGACGAGGCGACGGCGCTGCAGCTGGTTCTCGCCCGTCGCCGCCACGACAACGCCGAGCGAGTCGCGCCCGAGTGCCCGCCCGTGCCCGGCGGGATCGCCGACGTGTTCGAGAAAATGCTTCCGTTCCAGCTCACCGACGGTCAGCACGCGGTCGCCGACGAGATCTCGGCCGATCTGGCGCAGCCGCACCCGATGAGCAGGCTGTTGCAGGGTGAGGTGGGTTCGGGTAAGACGATCGTGGCCCTGCGCGCCATGCTCCAGGTGGTCGACGCCGGCTACCAGTGCGCCCTGCTCGCGCCGACCGAGGTCCTCGCGACGCAGCACGCCCGGTCGCTGCGGGCGATGCTCGGCCCCCTCGCGACCGCGGGGGAGCTCGGGGCGCACGAGAAGGCCACACGGGTGGCGCTGCTGACGGGGTCGATGCCGGTCGCAGCCAAACGCACGGCTCTGAACGAGGCGATCACCGGCGACGCCGGGATCGTCATCGGCACGCACGCCCTGATCCAGGACAACGTCGAATTCTTCAATCTCGGGATGGTGGTGGTCGACGAGCAGCACCGGTTCGGTGTCGAGCAGCGCGACCGGCTGCGGTCGAGGGCGCGGGAGGGCCTGAGCCCGCATCTGCTGGTGATGACGGCGACGCCGATTCCCCGCACCATCGCGATGACGGTGCTCGGCGATCTCGAGGTGTCGACGCTGCGCCAGCTGCCGAAGGGGCGGTCACCGATCAAGAGCAGTGTGGTACCCGCGTCGCAGAAGCCGCAGTGGGTCGCGCGCGCGTGGGAACGGATCCGCGAGGACGTGGCCGAGGGGCGGCAGGCGTACGTCGTGTGCTCGCGCATCGGCGACGGCGAGAAGGGCGACGGTGAAGACGCGTTCGACGAGAAAGCGCCCGAGACGAAGTCCGCCGTCGAGGTGTTCGAGGAGTTGAGCGGCAGCGTCATGCCGGACCTGCGGGTGGGTCTGCTGCACGGCCGGCTTCCCGCGGACGAGAAGGACGCGGTGATGCGCGACTTCACGGCCGGCGACATCGACGTCCTCGTGTGCACCACGGTCGTGGAGGTCGGTGTCGACGTCCCGAACGCGACGATCATGGTGATCGTCGACGCGGACCGTTTCGGTGTGAGTCAGCTGCACCAGCTGCGCGGACGCGTCGGCCGTGGCAAACACCAGGGCCTGTGCATTCTCGTCACGAAGATGAATCCGGGCGGTCCCGCCTACGAGCGATTGTCGAGCGTGGCGTCGACCAACGACGGCTTCGAACTCGCGCAACTCGACCTCGCCACGCGCCGCGAGGGCGACATTCTCGGTGCGGCGCAGTCGGGCACGACGTCCACGTTGCGGCTGTTGTCGCTGCTCGGCCACGAGGACGTCATCGCCGCGGCGTCCGAGTTCGCGCGTTCGGTGATCGCAGACGACCCGCGCCTCGAGAACCATCCCGGACTGTCGGCGATGGTGACGTCGGCGCTCGACGCGGACCGCATCGAATATCTGGAGAAAACGTGAGAACTTACTTCGCTTCACGTAAATCTTTGCTCGTCTGTTTCGGGTCTGTTGCAGAATTCGCACACGTCAGGGGGGTCTTTGTGAAGTTTGTGGAGGATCCTGAAATGTGGGATGCCATTTATCCGCGGCCGTCGACGGCGGGGTAGTTTGCTCCAATGTTCTCCAAAGTCCTGGTCGCCAACCGTGGCGAAATTGCGATCCGCGCTTTCCGTGCCGCCTACGAACTAGGTGCTGGAACGGTCGCGGTGTTCCCGTACGAGGATCGGAACTCGATCCACCGTCTGAAGGCTGATGAGAGTTATCAGATCGGCGAGGAGGGACACCCGGTTCGGGCGTACCTCTCCGTCGACGAGATCGTCTCCGCGGCCAAGCAGGCAGGCGCCGACGCCATCTACCCCGGCTACGGCTTCCTTTCCGAGAACCCGGATCTCGCCGCCGCGTGCGCCGAGGCGGGCATCACGTTCGTGGGTCCGTCCGCCGAGGTACTCGAGCTCACCGGCAACAAGGCGCGCGCGATCGCCGCGGCGAAGGCCGCCGGTCTGCCGGTGCTGGCGTCGTCGGAGCCGTCCGCCGATGTGGACGAGTTGCTGGCCGCGGCCGAGACCATGCAGTTCCCGCTGTTCGTGAAGGCCGTCGCCGGCGGCGGTGGCCGCGGCATGCGGCGCGTCGCCGAGCGGGCTCAGCTCAAGGAGTCCATCGAGGCCGCCGCGCGTGAGGCCGAGTCGGCGTTCGGCGACCCGACGGTGTTCCTCGAGCAGGCCGTCGTCGACCCGCGTCACATCGAGGTCCAGATCCTGGCCGACGGTCAGGGCAACGTCATCCACCTGTTCGAGCGCGACTGCTCGCTGCAGCGCCGTCACCAGAAGGTGATCGAGCTCGCGCCTGCCCCGAACCTTTCGGAAGAGCTGCGGGCGAAGATCTGCGCGGACGCCGTCGCGTTCGCGAAGGAGATCAACTACTCCTGTGCCGGCACCGTCGAATTCCTCCTCGACACCCGCGGCAACCACGTCTTCATCGAGATGAACCCCCGCATCCAGGTCGAGCACACCGTCACCGAAGAGGTCACGGACGTCGACCTCGTGCAATCGCAGTTGCGGATCGCGTCGGGGGAGACCCTCGCGGATCTGGGCCTGAGCCAGGACAAGATCACGCTGCGCGGTGCGGCCCTGCAGTGCCGCATCACCACCGAAGACCCTGCCAACGGGTTCCGCCCGGACACCGGTCGGATCACCGGCTACCGCACCCCGGGTGGTGCCGGTATCCGCCTCGACGGCGGAACGTCGGTCGGCGCAGAGGTCTCCGCGTACTTCGATTCGATGCTCGTCAAGCTCACCTGCCGCGGCCGCGACTTCGAAACCGCCGTCGCCCGGGCCCGCCGCGCGGTCACCGAGTTCCGCATCCGCGGCGTGTCGACGAACATCCCGTTCCTGCAGGCGGTGCTCGACGACCCCGATTTCAAGGCCGGCCGGGTCACCACGTCCTTCATCGAGGAGCGCCCCCAGCTGCTCACGCTGCGCAGCTCCGCGGACCGTGGCACCAAAATCCTCACCTACCTCGCCGACGTGACCGTCAACAAGCCGCACGGCGAGCGGCCGTCGGCTGTGTACCCGCGCGACAAGCTGCCCCAGATCGACCTGTCCACCCCGCCGCCGGACGGCAGTCGCCAGAAGCTCCTCGCCCTCGGCCCGGAAGGATTCGCCAAGGCACTGCGGGAGCAGAAGGCCCTCGCCGTCACGGAGACCACGTTCCGCGACGCACACCAGTCGCTGCTCGCGACCCGCGTGCGCACCAGCGGTCTGCTCGACGTCGCCGGACACGTCGCCCGGCTGACCCCGGAACTGCTCTCCATCGAGGCCTGGGGTGGTGCCACCTACGACGTGGCTCTGCGGTTCCTGCACGAGGATCCCTGGTACCGGCTGTCGGCGCTGCGTGAGGCCGTGCCGAACATCTGCCTGCAGATGCTGCTGCGTGGCCGGAACACCGTCGGGTACACCCCGTACCCGGAGAAGGTGACGCGGGCGTTCGTCGAGGAAGCCACGAACAGCGGCATCGACATCTTCCGCATCTTCGACGCCCTCAACAACGTCGACCAGATGCGGCCGGCCATCGACGCCGTCCGCGAGACCGGCACCGCGCTCGCCGAGGTCGCGCTGTCGTACACGGGCGACCTGTCGAACCCGAACGAGAACCTGTACACCCTCGACTACTACCTGCGCCTGGCGGAGGAAATCGTCGAGGCCGGTGCGCACGTCATCGCGATCAAGGACATGGCCGGACTGCTTCGCGCCCCGGCCGCCACCACCCTGG
The DNA here is from genome assembly GCF_011603105.1 of Rhodococcus sp. A14. NCBI lineage: Bacteria > Bacillati > Actinomycetota > Actinomycetes > Mycobacteriales > Nocardiaceae > Rhodococcus > Rhodococcus sp. A14. Next base: position 122,994 of record NZ_JAAOQS010000001.1, read on the forward strand.
TGACGGCGCTGCGCAAGAACTTCGACCTGCCCGTGCACGTGCACACCCACGACACCCCGGGTGGTCAGCTCGCGACCTACCTGGCCGCGTGGCAGGCAGGCGCGGACGCGGTCGACGGGGCCTCGGCCGCGCTGGCGGGCACCACCAGTCAGCCGGCGTTGTCGGCGATCGTGGCGGCCGCCGCGCATTCGGAGTACGACACCGGCCTGGACCTGCAGGCCGTGTGCGACCTCGAGCCGTACTGGGAGGCGCTGCGCAAGGTCTACAAGCCCTTCGAGTCGGGGCTGCCGGCCCCGACCGGACGCGTCTACACGCACGAGATCCCGGGCGGTCAGCTGTCGAACCTGCGCACCCAGGCCGTGGCCCTCGGTCTCGGCGACAAGTTCGAGGAGGTCGAGGCCAAGTACGCGGCCGCCGACCGCATGCTCGGCCGCCTCGTGAAGGTCACCCCGTCGTCGAAGGTCGTCGGCGACCTCGCCCTGCACCTCGTCGGATCCGGTGCCTCCACCGAGGAATTCAAGGACAACCCGGCGAAGTTCGACATCCCCGACTCGGTGGTCGGATTCCTGCGCGGCGAACTGGGCACCCCGCCCGGTGGCTGGCCCGAACCGTTCCGCACCCGGGCACTCGAAGGCCGCGGCGAAGCGAAGCCCGAGGTGCCGCTGTCCGCGGAGGACGAGAAGGCCCTCTCCGGCACGTCCGCGGAACGCCGCGCGACGCTCAACCGGCTGCTGTTCCCCGGCCCTACGAAGGAATTCCTCGAGCACCGCGACAAGTACGGCGACACGTCGCAGCTCTCGGCCAACCAGTTCTTCTACGGCCTGCGCCGCGGCGACGAGCACCGGGTCCGCCTCGCGCAGGGTGTCGAGCTGATCATCGGGCTCGAGGCCATCTCCGAACCCGACGAGCGGGGATACCGCACCGTCATGTGCATCCTCAACGGGCAGCTGCGTCCGGTGTCGGTGCGCGACCGGTCCATCTCCAGTGAGATGCCCGCCGCGGAGAAGGCGGACAAGAACAACCCCGGCCACGTGCCGGCGCCGTTCGCCGGTGTGGTGACCCTCGCCGTGACCGAGGGCCAGCACATCTCCGCGGGCGACACGATCGCGACCATCGAGGCCATGAAGATGGAAGCGGCCATCACCGCCCCGCGGAGTGGCACGGTCTCCCGGCTGGCCATCGGATCGGTCCAGCAGGTGGAGGGCGGCGACCTGCTCGCCGTCGTGGCGACAGGGGAGTCCGCGAGCGAGTGACTCGGATCATCGCGGGGCTCGCGGGCGGTCGACGCCTGCGGGTCCCGCCGAGCGGGACCCGGCCCACTTCGGACCGGGTCCGCGAGGCATTGTTCAGCGCACTGCACAGCCGGATGGACCTCGAGGGCGCGTCCGTCCTCGATCTCTACGCGGGATCGGGGGCGCTCGGCCTGGAAGCGCTCTCCCGGGGTGCGGACCGCGTCGTCCTCGTCGAGTCCGACGCGAAAGCGGCGGGCATCATCAAACACAACGTGAGCACCGTCGGTCTACCGGGCGCGGAAGTCCGCGGCGCTCCGGTGGCGGCGGTGCTCGCGGGCGCCGCCGACCGGCCGTACGACCTGGTGATGGCGGATCCGCCGTACGCCGTCGACGACCAGGCGGTGCAGACGGTGCTCGGCCACCTGCGGGTCAACGGCTGGGTCGGCGACGGCTCGATCGTGGTGCTCGAGCGGTCGTCGAGGTCACCCGAGACGGCCTGGCCCGAAGGCTTCGCACCCGTCAAGGCGAAGAAGTACGGCGAGGCGAGAATCGAATTGGCGACCTGCTACGGTCTGGACTCATGACTGGCGCTGTCTGCCCCGGATCCTTCGACCCCGTGACCAATGGCCACCTTGACGTGATCGGCAGAGCTGCCGCGCAGTTCGACGAGGTCATCGTGACGGTCATGGTCAACAAGAGCAAGCGTGGCCTGTTCACCGTCGAAGAGCGCATCGAGATGCTCGAAGACTCGACCAGTGAGCTGCCCAACGTGCGGGTCTCGTCCTGGCACGGCCTGCTGGTGGATTACGCCAAGCAGCAAGGGATCACAGCGATCGTCAAGGGCCTGCGCGGCGCCAACGACTTCGACTACGAGCTGCAGATGGCGCAGATGAACCAGAAGCTCAGTGGTGTCGACACCCTCTTCATCCCGACCAATCCCACGTACAGCTACCTGTCGAGTTCGCTCGTGAAGGAAGTGGCCACGTTCGGTGGCGACGTCTCCGACATGCTGCCTGAGAAGGTCCACGCCCGTCTTCTCGCGAGGATCGCCGAGCGCGCCGCCGAGAGCAGCTGATACCCGACACACCGGCTGCCACGTCACACCCTCGGCGTCCGGTCGGGCAGACTTGCACGGAGAAGGCTGCGCCGACCTGCTGAGGGTCATGGATGATTGGGGTTGCTTGTGTACCGGGTATTCGAGGCGCTCGACGAACTTGTCGCGATTGTCGAAGAGGCACGCGGCGTACCGATGACCGCCGGCTGCGTGGTTCCACGCGGTGACGTCCTCGAACTGCTCGACGACGTGCGCGATGCGATTCCCGGTGAACTCGACGACGCCCAGGACGTCCTGGACCACAAGGACAAACTGGTGGGGGACGCGCGGTCCAACGCGGAGAAGACGATCTCCAGCGCCAACGCCGAGGCGAACTCCACCATCGAGAACGCGCGAGACGACGCCGACCGCATTCTGGCGGACGCGAAGGCGCAGGCCGACCGGATGGTCGCCGAGGCCCGCGCGCACGCCGAGCAGTTGGTCACCGACGCGCGCGCCGAGGCCGAGTCCTCGGTCGCGGAAGGCCAGCGCGAGTACGACGCACTCACGGGTCGAGCGCGGGCCGAGGCAGATCGCATGATCGAGTCGGGCAAGGCATCGTACGAGAGGTCCGTTGCGGAGGGCACGGCGGAGCAGGCGCGCCTCGTCTCGCAGACGGAGGTCGTCCAGGAGGCGCACGCCGAGTCTGCCCGGGTGATCGACTCCGCGCACGCCGAATCCGATCGTCTCCGCTCGGACTGCGATCTGTACGTCGACACGAAGCTCGCGGAATTCGAGGACTTCCTGAACGGCACCGTCCGGTCCGTCGGCCGGGGACGTCAGCAGTTGCGGACCGGTTCGGGTGTTCCCGACTACGCCTCGGACTACGACGTCGACGACCGCCGCGCCGAGCGTCGCCGCTGAGCGACGGTCGGGTCGCCGCACTCGATCGAATTTGGCTCCACCGCGCAGATTGCGTATCGTGGAGTGGTTGCCCTTTGTCGTTTCCCTTTTCTCGAAAGTGAAGTTTGTTGTCATCCCATCGCCACAGCTCATCGCGTTCCCGACGGGACGCGGACTTCGTGCTGGACACGGTCAAACTCGGCCGTCGTCCCGGTTCGATGCGCACCGTGGAACGGGTGGTGACGGCGCCACAGCGCATCGGTCTCGACCTGATCGCCATCGAGGAAGGATCGGAGATCGATCTCGATCTCCGATTGGAGGCCGTATCCGAGGGGGTCCTGGTCACCGGTTCGTTGCGAGCCGACACCGTGGGGGAGTGCTCGAGATGTCTCGAGCCGTTCTCCGACACGGTGGACCTGACTCTCACGGAGCTGTTCGCATACCCGGACAGCACTACGGAAGAGACCACGGAGGAGGGGGAGGTCTATCACGTCGTGGACGACGAGATCGATCTCGAACCCGTCGTGATCGATGCCGTCGGCCTCGCACTGCCATTGCAGCCGCTCTGCAGTGACGACTGCCAAGGATTGTGCCCAGAATGTGGCGTTCGCCTGGCGATTGCCGAATCTGGCCATGGGCATGACATACTTGATCCTCGCTGGGCTGGTCTTGCAGCCAAATTTGGCGTGGAATCAGAACCCAGCAAGAATCTTGTGAACACCGAAGCCGAGGAGAAGTAGAAGTGGCTGTCCCCAAGCGCAGAATGTCGCGATCCAACACGAGGTCGCGTCGCAGCCAGTGGAAGACCACTGTGCCTACTCTCGTCACCTGCCCCAACCGTGGCTGCGGCGAGAAGACGCTGCCCCACGTCGCGTGCCCGTCGTGTGGCACATACAAGGGCCGCCAGGTCACTGCCGCCGTCTAGTTCTCCGCGGAGAGGCGTTGTGACGAGCGACATCAGTAATACACCCGCCGGCGGCGAGGAGGATCATGCTTCCCTCCTCGCCGCCCTCGGCGTAGAAATCGAGCCTTCGCTGCTCACCTTGGCGTTGACGCACCGCTCGTATGCGTACGAGAACGGTGGTCTGCCCACCAACGAGCGTCTCGAATTTCTCGGCGACTCCGTGCTCGGAGTCACCGTCACCGAGAAGCTCTACCTTGCGCATCCGGACAAGTCCGAGGGCGACCTCGCGAAGATCCGGGCGAGCATCGTCAACATGCACGCGCTCGCGGAGGTGGCCCGCAGTCTCGGTGAGGGCGGCCTCGGTGCCCATCTCCTGCTCGGTAAGGGCGAGGAGATGACCGGTGGCCGTGACAAGCCGAGCATCCTGGCCGATGGCATGGAGTCGATTCTCGGCGCCATCCACCTCGAGCACGGCATCGATACGGCGCGACGCGTCGTACTCGACCTCTTCAGCGACCTCCTCCAGCGGGCCCCCCGTCTCGGTGCGGGTCTGGACTGGAAGACGAGTCTGCAGGAGTTGACCGCGGAGCGTGGCGTCGGCGTCCCGGCGTACGAGATCACCGCGACCGGCCCGGACCACGACAAGGAATTCACCGCCACCGTGATCGTCGGCGGCAAGCCCCTCGGCGTCGGTATCGGCCGCTCCAAGAAAGAGGCCGAGCAGAAGGCTGCGAGCACGGCGTGGAATGCGTTGTCCGACGCAGGCCCCGACGTAGCGGCCGACGACGTCAGTGCCTGAACTGCCCGAAGTCGAGGTGGTCCGGCGCGGACTCGAACGCCATATCGTGGGGGCGTCGATCGATTCCGTCGACATCCTGCACCCGCGGGCGATCCGGCGTCATCTGCCCGGCGCCGCAGACCTCGCCGGACAGCTCACCGGCGAACGCATCGCGAGCGCCGACCGTCGTGGAAAGTATCTGTGGCTGGTCCTCGAACCCAGCACGGTCGCTCTCGTGGTGCATCTCGGCATGAGTGGTCAAATGCTCGTGCAGCCACCAGAATTGCCGACCGAGAAGCATCTGCGCATCCGTGCCCGGCTCGATTCCGGTCTCGACCTCCGGTTCGTCGACCAGCGGACGTTCGGGGGCTGGGCGCTGGCACCGCTCGTCGACGTCGACGGCTCGCTCGTGCCGGACTCGGTGGCGCACATCGCCCGTGACCCACTGGATCCGCGGTTCGACCTCGCGGCGACCGTGAAGGTCGTGCGCGGCAAGCACACCGAGATCAAGCGTGCGCTTCTCGACCAGACCGTCGTCTCAGGCATCGGCAACATCTACGCGGACGAGGCGCTGTGGCGCGCACAGATCCACGGAAATCGGCTCACCGACAGGGTGAGTGGTCCCAAGGTCCGTGAACTGCTCACGGCCGCCCGGGAGGTCATGCGTGAGGCACTCACGCAGGGCGGCACGTCCTTCGACGCGCTCTACGTGAACGTCAACGGCGAGTCGGGCTATTTCGACCGTTCGCTGTCCGCCTACGGTCAGGAGGATCGCCCGTGCCCGCGGTGCGGCACCGCGATCCGGCGGGAGAAATTCATGAACCGCTCGTCGTTCAGTTGCCCGAAGTGCCAGCCGGCCCCACGGAGAAGCCCGGCGAAATCGTCTGTGTGAGTTCGGCGGTCACGGGCTCGTCGGCGAACTGTCCGTCGGTGTCGTGGCGCGGTGTCGCCTTGGCGTCGAAGTAGTCGCCGCCCTTGCGTTTCACGTCGTCGGTGCCCCATTCGCGGTGGCGGGGGACCGGTGCCATTCTCGGAATGTGCTTTCGGCAGTGGATGTATGCCTCCTCCACCTCCACCACCACCCAGCGTTCCGGGATCCGGCCGTTCGTGTGGTCCGCAGGCAGATCCGCGATGTCGGAGCGGAGGACCGGGTCTTCGACGATCCGGGCCGAACCGTTCACGTGCAGTCCGATGAGGTCCTGCACGAAGTCCACGAGAATGATTCCGACGTGCGGGTTTTCCCGGATGTTGCCGAGGCTCGCCATCACGCCGTTGCCGCGGTACTCCGGGTACGCGAGGGTCTTCGAGTCGATGACGTGCATGAATCCCGGTGTCCCGGCGCGCAGACTGTTGTCGCATTCGCCGGACGCGTCGGCGGTGGCGATGAAGGCGATCTCCTGGCGTCCGATGAACTCGATCATCGTCGGATTGAGATGGTCCAGCATCTGATCCGCGTAGAACTTGACGGCACGATCCTCGGTCCCGTACTCGGACTGAAGCTGGCGCTCTCCCGCACTACCGATCTGGCCCATCTGCATTCCCCGCTACGTCTCGGCGTCATTGGTCGGTTCACCCTACGGCCCACCGGTTCCCTCTGCTGAGAATCCTCGTTCACAATTGCGCGGAAACCACTGCCGCCCACCCACCTACCTGGTGGTGCGTCGATCGGTGGCAGGATTGAGCGCATGGCAGAACAGACTTCCGACACGACGGCGCCCACCTCACTGTGGGTCGAGCGAACGGGCACCCGGCGGTACACCGGCCGCAGCTCGCGCGGCGCCGAGGTCCTGATCGGCTCCGAGGGCGTGGAGGGCGTGTTCACCCCCGGGGAACTCCTGAAGATCGCACTCGCCGCGTGCAGCGGAATGAGCTCGGACTTCCCGCTGTCGCGGCGGCTGGGCGACAACTACGACGCCACCATCCGGGTGTCCGGTGCCGCGGACCGGGAGAACGAGGTGTACCCGCAGCTGGACGAGGTCATGGAGCTGGACCTCAGCGAACTCGACGCCGATGCGCAGGAGCGTCTGGTGGCGCTCGTGGAACGGTCGGTGGACAAGGTCTGCACGGTCGGGCGGACGCTGAAGGCCGGGACGAAAGTGACGCTGACCGTCGAGAGAGAAGCATGATGCGGCGTGAGCTGGCCGCGCTCGCGGGCGGGGCGGCGCTCTGCGCGGGTCTGCTCGTGGTCGCGCCCGCGGCCGCTGGGCCCGCGTTCTCGCCGCCCGGCGGCGCGTGCACCCCGTGGTCGGTGTCGGAGGTGGCGTCCGGGGCGGGGGTTCTCGAGAACCTGGCCTTCGACGGGGCGGGCACCATGCTGGTGTCGCGAACAGGCCTGGTCGGCGGCGGAGCCCTCGACGGGGTCGCCCCCGACGGCACCGTCACCCCGATCGTGCCCGAGGTCGAGTCGCCCGGCGGAATCGCCGTGGACGGTGCCGACGCGTACTTCGCCACGGGGAACTCCTTCGCCGCCGGGGTCACGGGCTCGGCGAACGGCACGGTCGACGTCGTGAACCTCGCCACGAGTGACAGACGAACCGTGGCCGAGGGGCTGGTCATGCCGAACGGGCTGGTCCGGCTGAGTAACGGAGACATTCTCACCGCCCGGAATCTGGGCTCCGGGGCGGGGCTGACCCGCGTCCCCGCCGCGGATCCCCATACACCGGAGGTCGTGCGCACCGATCTGGGAACGGTCGACGGTCTCGCCGCGCACGACGGCAACGTCTACACGGTGACGACGTTCGACACGACCACCACGCTGCGCATCCTCCGCGAAGACGACCTGAGCGGTCCCGTCGTGTCGGTCGAACTGCCCGGCTCCGGGCCCCTCAACGCGGCCGACGATCTCACCGTCGGACCGGACGGCATCGTCTACGTCGCCTACAACGGCGGCGGCAAAGTGGTGCGGGTCGATCCCACGACGGGGGAGAGCTGCGCCCTCGCGTCCGGGCTGCCGCTGGTGTCGTCGGTGCGGTTCGGCGCCGGGCCGGGCTGGGATCCGGACGCGCTCTACGCCACCAGCTTCACCGGGAAGATCTACAAACTCGAACGGTCGTGACGGACATGGAGAGAATGACCGCGTGGGTGCACGGATTCGTGCAGGGTGTGGGATTCCGGTGGTGGACCCGCGCCCGCGCGCTGGAACTCGGCCTCGTCGGATACGCGGCCAACCAGAAGGACGGCCGCGTGCTCGTCATCGCCGAGGGGCCTCGCGACAAGCTGGAGACCCTCCTGACGCTGCTGCGGTCGGGAGACACGCCGGGCGCGGTGGATCTCGTCGTGGAGCAATGGGATTCCGCCCGCGGCGACCTCACCGGGTTCGTGGAACGGTGAACCGCAGGTAAAGTTCTCCGTCATGCATCTGAAGAGTCTGACGCTGAAGGGATTCAAATCCTTTGCGTCCGCAACGACTCTGCGATTCGAGCCGGGAATCACCTGTGTCGTGGGGCCCAACGGGTCGGGTAAGTCCAACGTCGTCGACGCGCTCACCTGGGTGATGGGCGAGCAGGGGGCGAAGGCGCTGCGCGGCGGCAAGATGGAAGACGTCATCTTCGCCGGCACCGCCGGGCGGGCGCCCCTCGGACGCGCCGAGGTCACGCTGACCATCGACAACTCCGACGGCGCCCTGCCGATCGACTACTCCGAGGTGTCGATCACCCGGCGCATGTTCCGCGACGGAGCCGGCGAATACGAGATCAACGGCAGCTCGTGCCGGCTGATGGACGTGCAGGAACTGCTCAGCGACTCCGGCATCGGCCGGGAGATGCACGTGATCGTCGGTCAGGGTCGCCTCGCCGCCATCCTCGAATCCCGTCCGGAGGACCGGCGCGCGTTCATCGAGGAAGCAGCCGGTGTCCTCAAGCACCGCAAACGCAAGGAAAAGGCGGTCCGCAAACTCGACGCGATGCAGGCCAACCTGGCGCGCCTGAACGACCTCACGGCGGAACTGCGGCGCCAGCTCAAACCACTCGGACGGCAGGCCGAGGTGGCACGCCGCGCCCAGACCGTGCAGGCCGACCTCCGCGACGCGAAGCTGCGGCTCGCCGCGGACGACCTGGTCACGCGACGCGAGGACCTGGCCAGCCAGGCTCAGGACGAGAAGATCGCGCGAGAGCAGCACGACCAGGTCACCGAGGCACTCGACGAAGCCAATCTCGAGCTGGGACGGCACGAACAGGAACTGTCGAGGCTCACACCGGGTGCGGAAGCGGCCGCGCAGACCTGGTTCCAGCTGTCGGCACTCGCCGAGCGCGTCAACGCGACCATCCGCATCGCCCGCGAGCGGGCGCGTCACCTCGACGCCGAGCCCTCCGCGAACCGCGGTCAGGATCCCGACGAGATGGAGGCCCGCGCCGACCGGATCGCCGCGGAGGAAATGGAGCTCGTCGAAGCCGTCGAGATGGCGCGCGCGGCGCTGGACGCGGCCAAGGAGCAGCTGGCACTGGGGGAGGAGACCGCCGCCGAGGCGGAACGAGCCCACATGGCAGCGGTCCGGGCGATCGCCGACCGCCGTGAAGGCCTGGCCCGGCTGTCCGGCCAGGTCGACACGCTGCGCACCCGCGCCGACTCCGTCGACGCCGAAGTGTCCCGGCTGACCGTCGCGATCGAGGAGGCCCGCCAGCGCGGCGACGCGGCACAGTCAGAGTTCGAGGTCGTCCAGGACGAGATCGGTGACCTCGACGCCGGCGAGCTCGGACTGGATTCCCACCACGAGCGTGCCGTCGAGGCACTGCGCCTGATCACCGAACGCGTCACCGAACTCCAGGCCGAGGAGCGCGCAGCCGGGCAGGAAGTGGCATCCCTGCGTGCCCGGATCGACGCACTGTCGATGGGCCTCGAACGCAAGGACGGCGCCGGCTGGCTCGTCGAGAATCGCGGCGAACACGGCATCCGCGGACCGATCGGTGGCCTCATCACCGTCGAGAAGGGGTACGAGGGCGCCGTCGCGGCCGCCATGGGCCCCGCCGCCGACGCCGTCGTCGCCGAATCCCTCGACGCCGCCCGTAGCGCAGTCGGTGCGCTGAAGGAGACGGACAGCGGTCGGGCGTCCCTGGTCATCGGAACCGATCTGGCGGCGCCGAACGGCGGACACCTGGACTCCGGCGCCCGGTGGGCCGTCGACGTCATCGACTGCCCTGCCGAACTGCGGACCGGACTCGCGGCGCTCCTGGCTGGAGTGGTCGTGGTCGATTCCCTCGACGACGCCGTCGAAACCGTCCGGCGCAGGCCCGACGTGCGCGCCGTCACCCGCGACGGAGATCTCCTCGGAGCGGGCTGGATGAGCGGCGGATCGGACCGTCAGCCGAGCACCCTCGAGGTCCAGGCCGCCATCGACAACTCGGTGCAGGATCTCGCCCGCGCCGAACGTCGCGCCGAGGAACTGTCCGCGGCACTGTCCGGCGCGGTCGCGGAACAGGCCGACCGCCAGGAGAACGCCGAGCAGGCACTGGCCGCGCTGAACGAGTCCGACGCCGCGATGTCCGCCATCTACGAGCGCCTCGGCCGCCTCGGCCAGGCCGCGCGGGCCGCGCACGCAGAATCCGATCGGCTCATGGCGCAGCGCGACAAGGCCGAGAGCGGCCGCGAGGACACACTGACCGCGCTCGCCGAACTCGAGGAACGGCTGCGCCTGGCGGAACAGGACGGGTCGCCCGCCGGCGCCGACACGGGCGGTTCCGACACGACGAGCATCGATCGTGAAATGGCGGCCGCCGCACTGGCCGAAGTGCGGGCCGTGGAAGTGGAAGCCCGGCTGTCCGTGCGCACGGCCGAGGAGCGCGCCGAGTCGGTGCGCGGCAAGGCCGACTCCCTGCGCCGCGCCGCACAGGTGGAACGCGACGCGCGCGCCCGCGCCGAACGCGTGATGAAGGCCCGCCAGAACGCGGCCGCCGTCGCGGCGGCGGTCGCCGAGTCGGGACAGCGGGTCGCCGAGCACCTCGGTGACGTCGTCGACGCCGCGATGGCGCACCGTGACGAACTCGCCCGGGCGCGCACCGAGCGGACGACCCAACTCGAACAGGTGAAGGAAAGGGTGCGTCAGCTGACCGGACAGCTGGCGTCGCTCACCGATGCCGTGCACCGCGACGAGGTGGCTCGCGCCCAGGCCGCGCTGCGCATCGAGCAGCTCGAGGAGGCGATCCTCGAACAGCACGGGATCGGCCTGGACGATCTGATCGCCGAATACGGCCCCGATGTCGCGCTGCCGCCGTCCGCACTCGAGATGGAGGAGTACGAGCAGGCGAAAGAGCGCGGCGAGCAGGTCACGATGCCCGCACCGATTCCGTACGACCGCGCCACGCAGGAACGTCGCGCGAAACGTGCCGAGAAGGACCTGGCGACGCTCGGCAAGGTCAACCCCCTGGCACTCGAGGAGTTCGCCGCACTCGAGGAGCGCTACAACTTCCTCTCGACTCAACTCGAGGACGTGAAGACCGCCCGCAAGGATCTCCTCGGTGTGGTGGCCGACGTCGATGCCCGCATCCTGCAGGTGTTCACCGAGGCCTATTCGGACGTCGAACGCGAATTCGTGCAAGTGTTCGCGAAGCTGTTCCCCGGTGGTGAGGGCAGGCTGGTGCTCACCGACCCGTCGAACATGCTGACCACCGGAATCGAGGTGGAGGCCCGCCCGCCCGGCAAGAAGGTCAAGCGGCTGTCGCTGCTGTCCGGTGGCGAGAAGTCTTTGACGGCGGTGGCGATGCTCGTGGCGATCTTCCGGGCCAGGCCGTCCCCTTTCTATGTGATGGACGAGGTGGAGGCCGCGCTGGACGACACGAACCTGCGTCGTCTCATCGGGTTGTTCGAGCAGTTGCGGGAGAAGTCGCAGCTGATCGTCATCACCCACCAGAAGCCGACGATGGAGGTGGCCGACGCGCTCTACGGCGTCAGCATGCGCGGCGACGGCATCACCACCGTCATCTCCCAGCGGCTCCGTGGCCAGGACATGGCGGCCGCGGACGCCTGATTTCGACCCGCTCCGGGACGGCGCGGGCGGGAAGGCAGTGCGCGACGAGATCCGGAGCCTGAAACAATGGGCGGCGTGACTACCGGAGCTTGGATTGCCATCGCGGCCGCACTGGCCGTACTTCTCGTCGTTCTCGTCGTCGGGTCCCTGCTGTATCGGCGTCGCCGGATTTCCCTGAAGGCGCCGGACACCCCGCAGGTCACCACGGCGGAGAAGGACCGTTCGGGCAGTTACCGGGCGGACGGCGGGTTCAACTTCAGCCAGGGGTCGACGGCGACGGCACCGCCGCGTCCGCCTGCGCCCGAGCCGGTTCTGCCGAAACCGGCGCCCGAACCCGAGGTGGCCGCGCCCGAACCCGAGGTCGTCGCGCCCCCGGCGCCGGAGAAGGCCCCTGAGAAGGCCCCTGAGAAGGCCCCGGAGAAGGCCCCGGAGAAGGCCCCGGAGAAGGCCCCGGAGAAGCCGACGGCCCCGGCGGAGCCGGTCACCTACGAGCCGGTCGTCGCGCCGGAGGTCGAAGCGGAACCCGAGGTCGCGCCCGCACCCGAACCCGAACCGGCTGCCGCCGTGCCGGTGCTCGACGTCATCGCCCCCACCGAAGGACGGCTCGACCGCCTGCGGGGGCGGCTGTCCCGTTCCCAGTCCGCGGTGGGCAAGAGCCTGCTCGGACTGCTCGGTGGTGGTGATCTCGACGAGGACTCCTGGGAAGAGGTGGAGGACACGCTCCTCATCGCCGACCTCGGCTCGGCGACCACCACGAAGATCGTCACGTCGCTGCGTGAGCAGATGGCATCGCGCAGCGTCCGCACCGAGGCCGATGCCCGCGCGCTGCTGCGTGAAGTCCTGGTCGCCGAACTCCGGCCGGAACTCGATCGCTCGATCCGTGCCCTGCCGCACGACGACCACCCGGCGGTCCTGCTGGTCGTCGGTGTGAACGGCACCGGCAAGACCACCACGACCGGCAAGCTCGCACGGGTGCTCGTGGCCGACGGCAGGCGCGTCCTGCTCGGTGCCGCCGACACGTTCCGTGCCGCCGCCGCGGACCAATTGCAGACGTGGGCCGAGCGAGTGGGCGCCGAGGTGGTGCGCGGGAAGGAAGCCGCAGATCCGGCGGCCGTCGCGTTCGACGCCGTGTCCAAGGGAATCGATACCGGCGTCGACGTCGTGCTGATCGATACCGCCGGCCGGCTCCACACGAAGACGGGACTGATGGACGAGCTCGGCAAGGTGAAGCGGGTCATCGAGAAGAAGGCCTCGGTCGACGACGTGCTCCTCGTCCTCGACGCGACCATCGGCCAGAACGGCCTCGCGCAGGCGCGGGTGTTCGCCGAGGTCGTCGACATCACCGGTGTGGTCCTCACCAAGCTCGACGGCACCGCCAAGGGCGGCATCGTGTTCCAGGTTCAGCACGAACTGGGGGTTCCCGTGAAGCTCGTCGGGCTCGGTGAGGGCGCCGACGATCTGGCGCCGTTCGAGCCGGGCGCCTTCGTCGACGCGTTGCTCGGCTGACGCAGCGATTCGGGGTCGTCGCGGGGTCCCGGACCGCTCCGGGGCGATGAAACCGACCGCAAATCGCCTGGCGAAACCTGGACGCAACAAAATAGGCCGATGCGTTCACGAGCGCGAAACAGTGCAGTGGCATAGCCGAAACACCAACTGAGCACCCTTCTTCTCAGGTCGTCAGCCGCTACCGGCTGGGCAGAGAAGGAGGAGGCTCAAGGTGGATTTCCCCACTATCGGTGCACCGGACACCGGGGACACAGCGTGGATGCTGACCAGCGCCGCGCTCGTGTTGCTCATGACTCCGGGTCTTGCGTTCTTCTACGGCGGCATGGTGCGGGCCAAGAGCGTGCTGAACATGCTCATGATGAGCATCAGCGCGATGGGTGTCGTCGGCATCCTGTGGGTTCTCTACGGCTACTCCATGGCCTTCGGTGAGGACAAGGGAAACCTTGTCGGTGATCCGTTCCAGTACTTCGGACTCAAGGGACTGTTCGGCGGGTCCTACCTCGCCGAGACCGACGACGCAGGTTCGGTCATCGCCGATTCCGCGATCCCGCTCGTCGGCACCATCCCCGCGACGGTGTTCGTCGCGTTCCAGGCCATGTTCGCGATCATCACCGTCGCCCTCATTTCGGGTGCCGTGGCGGATCGCCTGCGCTTCGGGCCCTGGCTGCTGTTCGCCGGCCTCTGGGCGACGGTCGTGTACTTCCCCGTGGCGCACTGGGTGTTCGCCTTCGACGGTGTCACCGCCGAGACCGGTGGCTGGATCGCCAACAAGCTCGCCGCGGTCGACTTCGCGGGTGGTACCGCCGTCCACATCAACGCCGGCGCCGCCGGCCTCGTCCTCGCGATCATTCTCGGCAAGCGCAAGGGATGGCCGGGAACCCCGTTCCGCCCGCACAACCTGCCCTTCGTGATGCTCGGCGCCGGCCTCCTCTGGTTCGGCTGGTTCGGTTTCAACGCCGGTTCGGCCGTCGGGTCCAACGGCATCGCCGGAGCAACCTTCATCACCACCGTCATCGGAACGTGCGCGGCCATGCTCGCCTGGCTCCTGGTCGAGCGGATTCGCGACGGCCACGCCACCACACTCGGCGCGGCGTCCGGAATCGTGGCCGGCCTGGTTGCCATCACGCCTTCCTGCTCCTCGGTGAACGTCCTCGGCGCACTCGCCATCGGCGTCGTGGCAGGCGCACTCTGCGCGCTCGCGGTCGGACTCAAGTTCCGCTTCGGATTCGACGACTCGCTCGATGTCGTCGGTGTCCACCTCGTCGGCGGCATCGTCGGAACGCTGATGGTGGGCCTGGTCGCAACGGCTGAGGCGCCCGCGGGTGTTGTCGGACTGTTCTATGGTGGAGGCCTCGACCAACTCTGGCGTCAGGCAGTGGGCGCCGGAGCAGTACTGCTTTACTCGCTCGTCGGTACAGCCGTCGTCGCGTTGATCGTGAAGTTCACGATCAGTCTGCGGCTCAGCGACGAGGGTGAATCACTTGGAGTGGACGAGTCGGAACACGCAGAAACTGGCTACGATTTCGCCGCTCTCGGCGGAAACTCGGCAACTGCTCGTGTATCCGGCAAGGAGGGATGAGGAAATGAAGCTGATCACAGCAATTGTCAAGCCGTTCACTCTGGAGGACGTGAAGACGGGCCTCGAGCAGGCGGGCGTCCTCGGGATGACCGTCAGCGAGGTTCAGGGGTACGGCCGGCAGAAGGGCCACACCGAGGTCTACCGAGGTGCCGAGTACTCGGTCGATTTCGTTCCGAAGGTCCGGGTCGAGGTCGTCGTGGACGACGCTGCTGTGGACAAGGTCGTCGAGGTGATCGTCGAGGCGGCACGCACCGGCAAGATCGGTGACGGCAAGGTCTGGGTCTCACCGGTCGAGTCGGTGATCCGGGTGCGTACCGGGGAACGCGGCGCGGATGCGCTCTGACCCCAACGGGTCCGGTAAGACCGGCCCTGGTCCCGTCGCCAAGGCGACGGAACCAGGGCCGGTTGCGTCAGGCGGATCGGACCAAGCAGCGGACCTGGCCCGCGCACGCAGGCAACTGCTCACCGGTGGCTCCGAGACCAGCCCCGGCGCAAGGAATTCCGCAGGTCACGGGCGTCGACTCGACGCTGCCGCGCTCCGTCACGCGCTCGTCGACCTGCACGAGTTCTGGTTGACCACAAAGGGTGCCGAGCTGGGCATCAAACCCGACAGCGGCTTCGCGCTCGTCGCGGTCGGTGGGCTCGGTCGCCGGGAACTCCTGCCGTATTCGGATCTCGACCTCCTTCTGCTTCACGACGACATGGATCCGACGGTCGTCTCGCAGGTGGCCGACCAGCTCTGGTATCCGTTGTGGGACGCGCACATCAAGCTCGACCACAGCGTCCGCACCATCCCTCAGGCCCTGCAGGTGGCGGACACGGACATCACCGCGGCGCTGGGAATGCTCGAGGCCCGTCACATCGTCGGCGACGTCGAGCTGACCAATCTGCTCATCAGCGGGGTGCGCCGGCAGTGGCGCACCGACATCCGCAACCGTTTCGACGGCCTCATCGAGCAGACCCGGTCGCGCTGGGAACGCAGCGGCGAGATCGCCCACCGCGCAGAGCCCGACCTGAAGAGCGGTCGCGGTGGACTGCGGGACGTACAGTTGCTCAACGCGCTGTCCATCGCGCAGCTCACCGACGGCATGCCCGGGCTCGGTCCCGAGTCGCCCGGCGGGGGACTGGCACTCGCACATCGCCGGCTCCTCGACGTCCGCACCGAACTGCACCGGGTCGCAGGCCGCTCCCGGGATCAGTTGCGAGCGCAGGACGCCGACGAGATCGGCGCCGCATTGCGGATCGGCGATCGATTCGACCTCGCGCGCATGCTCAGCGACGCCGCGCGCACCATCAGCTATTCCGTCGAGGTCGGTGTGCGGACGGCCGGACACGCCCTGCCGCGGCGCGGTCTGGCGCGGTTGCGCCGACCGCCGGTGCGACGGCCCCTCGACGAGGGTGTCGTCGAGCACGCCGGGGAAGTGGTGCTGGCGCGCGATGCCCGGCCGGCGAAGGACCCCGGCCTCGTGCTGCGGGTCGCGTCGGCGTCGGCGACGACGGGGATGCCGATGTCGGCGTCCACTCTGAATCGCTTGGCCGACAACGCCCCCGAGCTGCGCGAGCCGTGGCCGAAGGAGGCGCTGAACGATCTGCTGGTGATGCTCGGCTCGGGTAGCCGTGCCGTCGCGGCGATCGAGGCTCTCGATCGGACCGGGCTGTGGGGCAGGCTTCTTCCCGAGTGGGGTGCCGTCCGGGATCTGCCGCCGCGGGACGCGGTGCACACGTGGACCGTGGATCGTCACCTCGTCGAGACCGCCGCCTACGCCAGTGGGTTCACCACCCGCGTCGCGCGCCCGGACCTGCTGATGCTCGGTGCGTTGCTGCACGACATCGGCAAGGGCCGCGGCGGCGACCACAGTGTGGTCGGCGCGGAACTGGCCACCCAGATCGGTAAGCGTCTCGGATTGTGGCCTTCGGACGTCGCGCTGCTGACGGCGATCGTGCGCCACCATCTGCTGCTGCCGCACACCGCGACGCGGCGTGACCTCGACGATCCCGAGACGGTCGAGAAGGTGGTGGAGGCACTCGGCGGTGACGGCGTTCTGCTGGAGTTGCTGCACGCGCTGGCGGAGGCGGATTCACTGGCGACGGGTCCCGGTGTGTGGGGCGACTGGAAGTCCTCGCTGATCGGGGAACTCGTGCGGCGCTGCCGCATGGTCATGGCGGGCGAGGTTCTTCCCGCACCCGATCCGCTCGATCCGGAACACGTCGCGCTTGCGGCGTCGGGTGGCGTGCACGTCGCGCTGGTCCCCGCCGACAGTCCCCACACGTACGTGGTGACGGTCATCGCCCCCGACCAGCGTGGTCTGCTGTCGAAAGCGGCAGGTGTGCTCGCGCTTCATTCGCTGCGGGTCCACTCCGCGTCGCTGGGCAGTGCCGAGGGGTCGGCTGTCAATTCGTTCGTCGTGTCTCCGAGATTCGGGGCGCCGCCGCAGGCGGGTCTGCTGCGGCAGGAGCTGATCCGCGCGCTGGCGGGAGAGCTGAATCTGCTGGAGATGCTGACGGCCAAGGAAGAGGAGGCTCGCGAGAGCCAGCGCGTGGCCGCCGTGGAGGAACGGGGCGAAGCCGCGGTTCCGGTGCAGTACGCGCAGGCGCCGCCGCGGGTCATCTGGTTCGACACCGCGTCGCCCGGCGAGGTCATCCTCGAGCTCAGGGCCGAGGATCGGCTGGGGCTGCTGTCCAGGCTGGCCGACGCGTTCGACACGTGCGGGGCCGACGTCCGCTGGGCGCGGGTGACCACCCTGGGTTCGTCGGTGATCGACTCGTTCTGCCTCGATCTCGGCGGCGGGGACACCCGGGCGAGCCGGGAACAGGTCGAGAGCGCGATCCTCGGCGTCGTTCCGCTGACGAAGCCGAAGAAGCAGGAGGGCAGCGGGGGAGAATGAACGGCAGGACGTGAGCGGCTAGGCTGGTGCCCGAGAATATCCACCGCACACTCGTATGACTTCAGGAGCGCACTCGGTGTTCGAATCCCTTTCCGACAGGTTGACCGGAACCCTCAAGGATCTGCGTGGCAAGGGTCGCCTTTCCGGAGCCGACATCGATGCCACCTGCCGTGAGATCCGGTTGGCCCTGCTCGAGGCAGACGTCGCGCTGCCCGTCGTCCGCGCGTTCATCGCCAAGATCAAGGAACGCGCCAAGGGCGTCGAGGTGTCGGCGGCGCTGAACCCGGCGCAGCAGGTCGTCAAGATCGTCAACGAGGAACTTGTCGGGATCCTCGGTGGCGAGACCCGCCGTCTGGTGTTCGCCAAGACGCCGCCGACGGTCATCATGCTCGCCGGTCTGCAGGGTTCCGGTAAGACGACGCTCGCAGGCAAGCTCGCGAAGTGGCTGCGCGACCAGGGGCACACCCCGCTGCTCGTCGCCTGCGACCTGCAGCGTCCCGGCGCCGTCACCCAGCTGCAGATCGTCGGCGAGAGGGCGGGCGCCACGGTGTTCGCTCCGCACCCCGGCACGTCCATCGGCGGCGGCGACAACGAGCTGGGCATCACCGCGGCCGACCCGATCGAGGTGGCCCGGGCAGGTGTCGAGGAAGCCCGCAACAAGCAGTTCGACGTGGTCATCGTCGACACCGCGGGCCGCCTGGGTATCGACGCCGACCTGATGGCGCAGGCGGCGGGTATCCGCGACGCCGTGAACCCGGACGAGACGATCTTCGTTCTCGACGCGATGATCGGTCAGGACGCGGTCAGCACGGCCGAGGCGTTCCGTGAGGGTGTCGGATTCACCGGTGTCGTGCTCACGAAGCTCGACGGCGACGCCCGCGGTGGTGCGGCGCTCAGCGTCCGCGAGGTCACCGGGCAGCCCATCCTGTTCGCGTCCACGGGTGAGAAGCTCGAGGACTTCGACGTCTTCCACCCCGATCGCATGGCCAGCCGCATCCTCGGCATGGGTGACGTCCTCAGCCTGATCGAGGCGGCCGAGCAGCACTTCGACGCCGAGCAGGCCGAGGCCACCGCACAGAAGATCGGCTCGGGCCAGCTCACACTGGAGGACTTCCTCGAGCAGATGATGGCCGTCCGCAAGATGGGCCCCATCGGCAACCTCCTGGGCATGCTCCCGGGTGCGGGACAGATGAAGGACGCTCTCGCGAACGTCGACGAGAAGCAGCTCGACCGGGTGCAGGCCATCATCCGCGGCATGACCCCCGCCGAGCGCGACGATCCCAAGATCATCAACGCCTCCCGCAGGCTGCGGATCGCCAACGGTTCGGGCGTCAAGGTCTCCGACGTCAACCAGCTCGTCGACCGTTTCTTCGAGGCCCGCAAGATGATGGCCGCGATGGCCGGGCGGATGGGCATGCCCGGTTCACGGAAGCAGCACCGCAGCAAGAAGGGCAAGAAGGGCAAGAAGGGGGGCAAGGGACCGACGCCGCCGAAGGTGCGCGGAGGATTCCCCGGCGGTCTGCCCGGTGGGTTCCCGGGAATGCCGCCCGGCGGTCTTCCCGCGGGGATGCCGGATTTGTCGAACATGCCGAAGGGCCTGGACGAATTGCCGCCCGGACTCGAGGGCATCGACCTGTCCCAGCTGAAGCTGCCGAAGAAGTAGCCGATGGCTGCACTGCACTTCCGGGGGACCGGTCTGCCCGACGAACAGCCGGTCGAGTTCTGGGTCGACGGCGGTGTGATCTCGACGGAACCGGTTCCCGGCGCCGAGACCGTCTGCGAATCGGGATGGATCGTGCCCGGTCTCGTCGACGCTCACTGCCACGTCGGCATCCGGTTCGGCGGTGGGGGCGGCGAGAGCGTCGAAGGGTTGATCGCGCAGGCGGAGACCGAGCGCGACTGTGGGGTCCTGCTGATCCGTGACGCGGGTTCGCCGGTCGACACCCGGTTCGTCGACAACCGCCCCGACCTGCCGAGGATCATCCGCGCCGGGCAGCACATCGCCGCGCCCAAGCGGTACATCCGCGGACTCCCGGTCGATCTGGAGGACGAGTCGCAACTGCCGGACGAGGTGGTGCGCCAGGCCCGGGCCGGCGACGGATGGGTCAAGCTCGTCGGCGACTGGATCGACCGCTCCTCGGGCGACCTGGCGCCCTTGTGGAGCGACGACATCCTCGTCGAGGCGATCGCGGCCGCGCACCGCGAAGGGGCTCGTGTCACCGCGCACGTCTTCGCCGAGGATGCGCTTCCGGGCCTGATCAACGCCGGAATCGACTGCATCGAGCACGGCACCGGGCTCACCGACGAGACGATCGAGCTGATGGTCTCGCACGGAACCGCCCTCGTCCCGACGTTGATCAATATCGCGACGTTCCCGGACATCGCCGAGTCCGCCTCGCGGTTCCCGATCTACGCCGCGCACATGCGTGACCTGCACTCGCGGGTGAAGGACACCATCGGTGCCGCGCACGACGCGGGGATCCCGATCTACGCCGGCACCGACGCCGGCGGATCGATCGTCCACGGACGCATCGCCGACGAAGTCGAGGAACTGAAGGCGGTCGGACTGACCCCGTCCGAGGCGCTCGGCGCCGCATGCTGGGACGCGCGCGCGTGGCTCGGACATCCGGGAGTGGAAGCGGGTGCGCCCGCGGATCTGCTGGTATTCCGGAACGACCCGCGCGCGAGCAGCGACGCCCTCGCCGCGCCCGATGTCGTGGTGCTGCGGGGCACCGTCGTCAAGACCCGATGACCTGGTTTCCCCCTGACGGTGTTCGTCTGGCAGAATGAACCGCTGTTCGTCGCATCCGGTCACGCACCGCGCGGCGGTCACAGGTTGGAGGCAAAACCGGGCGCGCTATTCCTGCGCGTCGCCGAATTGCACGTGACACGTGGGCACTCGTGTGCGCACTGAAGGAGAAGTACAGCAGTGGCTGTCAAGATCAAGCTCACCCGGCTCGGCAAGATCCGGAACCCGCAGTACCGCATCGTCGTCGCCGACTCCCGCACCCGCCGCAACGGCCGTGCGATCGAGACCATCGGGAAGTACCACCCCAAGGAAGAGCCCTCGCTGATCGAGGTCGATTCCGAGCGCGCTCAGTACTGGCTCGGCGTCGGCGCCCAGCCCACCGAGCCCGTCGAGGCCATCCTCAAGATCACCGGTGACTGGCAGAAGTTCAAGGGCCTGCCGGGCGCCGAGGGCACCCTCCGCGTCAAGGAAGCCAAGCCCTCCAAGCTGGAGCTGTTCCAGGCTGCGCTCGCGCAGGCCGAGAACGAGCCCGTCGGCGAGGCCATCACGCCCAAGAAGAAGAAGGCGAAGGCCGAGGACGCCGAGGCTGCTGCCGACGCTCCCGCCGAGGCTGCTGCAGAGTCCGAGGCTGCTGACAAGTGAGTGCCGTCGTCGCCGATGCCGTGGAGCACCTCGTTCGTGGCATCGTCGCCAACCCCGACGACGTTCGTGTCGAGCTGATCACCGGGCGTCGGGGGCGCACTGTCGAGGTGCACGTCAACCCTGACGATCTCGGCAAGGTCATCGGTCGCGGTGGCCGCACCGCGACCGCTCTGCGGACGCTGGTCTCCGGTATCGGTGGCCGCGGGATCCGTGTCGACGTCGTCGACACCGATCAGTAGAGGCCTTACAGCAGTGGAGCTCGTCGTCGGCCGTGTCGCCAAGTCGCACGGCATCAAGGGTGAGGTCGTGGTCGAGGTTCGCACCGACGAACCCGAGGATCGATTCGCCGTCGGTGCCGTGCTGCGGGGGCACAAGCCGCGCGAGCAGACTGTGAGCACATACACGGTGGAAGCCGCCCGGGACCATTCCGGGCGGCTTCTGCTGCGCCTCGAAGGGGTGTCGGACCGCACCGCGGCGGATGCCCTGCGGGGCACGCTGTTCGTCATCGACAGCGCCGAACTCGAGCCGTCCGACGACCCTGACGAATTCTACGATCACGAACTCGAGGGACTGTCGGTGCGCCTCGCGGACGGCACCGAGGTGGGAACCGTCATCGAGGTATTGCATTCCGCGGCAGGCGAATTGCTCTCGATCCGCCGGGCCGGCGAACAGTCCGGCGAACTTCTCGTCCCGTTCGTGGCCGCGATCGTCACGTCGGTGTCCGTCGCCGACGGCGTCGTCGAGATCGATCCGCCGGAAGGGTTGCTCGATCCCGACTTCGGTGAATCCGCCGACGGGAAGTGAGTCGGTAGCCATGCGTCTCGACGTGGTCACCATCTTCCCCGAGTACCTCGAACCGCTTCGAGCGGCGTTGCTCGGCAAGGCCATCGACAAGGGCCTCATCTCCGTCGACGTGCACGATCTGCGGGACTGGACGCACGACGTCCACAAGGCCGTCGACGATTCTCCGTACGGCGGCGGGCCGGGGATGGTGATGAAACCCACGGTGTGGGGGCCCGCGCTGGACGATGTCCTCGCCGCGGGCGACGGCGACTCGGACACGCTGCTGGTCGTCCCCACACCGGCCGGTGTTCCTTTCACGCAGGCCACCGCCGAGCGCTGGGCGGGGGAGAAGCACATCGTCTTCGCCTGCGGACGTTACGAAGGCATCGATCAGCGCGTGTTCGACGACGCCGCCCGCCGGGTGCGCGTCGAAGAGGTGAGCATCGGCGACTACGTCCTCATCGGGGGCGAGGCGGCCGTGCTGGTGATGACCGAGGCGTTCGTGCGCCTGATCCCCGGAGTGCTCGGCAATCAGCAGTCGCACCAAGAGGATTCGTTTTCCGACGGCCTCCTCGAAGGACCCAGCTACACGCGGCCGGCGACGTGGCGCGGACTCGACGTCCCGCCCGTCCTGCTGTCGGGTGATCACGCGAAGGTGGCTGCGTGGCGACACGAGCAGTCGCTGCAACGCACGGCCGAACGCCGTCCGGACCTGTTGCCCTGAACCGATTTCCGGTCCTGCCCGGGCGCTAGCCCTGGGGATGTGCCCAGTCGTCGACGACACCGGTGGGGAACAGGGACTTCACGAATCCGGTCATCGTGTCCCGTGCATGCCGGGCGCTGGAATCCTCGGTGACATCTGTGGTCGCGGTGTCCGGGTACGACTCCTCGTCGTCCTCGTACCGGATGTCCTCGCGGGACGCGACGGCCACGATGTAGCGGTTGTCGTCACCGATCAGGCCCGTCGACACGTGGATCCACCGATCGCCCACACAGCACATCCAACCCTGTTTCACCCCGACGACGTTCTCGCCGGGCAACCCGTCGGGGATGCCGAAGCGCTGGTCGTAACCGTCGATGCCCTCGGGTGTCGACGAGCGCAGGTAGTCGACGAACTCGGCGATGCGACCCGGGCCCAGGCCGTCACGGTCGTCGAGAAGCCCGGCATAGAACGTCACGAGGTCGGCGGCGGTCGTCTCGGTGTTCCACCACAACCCGTCCCAGGGCGGTGTGGTCGCGGCGAGTCCGTACCGCCCGGCGACGTCGACGACGACGTCCGAGCCGCCCAGATCGTCCCAGAGAGTGTTGGCCGCGTCGTCGTCGGACGCCTCGAGCATCCGCTTCAGGAGGACACGGTCGTAGTCGGACAGTGTCCGCTCACCGAGCGCGTCGAGGTGGTACATCTGGGCGGCGATGAACAGCTTGGCCAACGACGCCGTTTCGACCGGTTCGGCGGCGGCGCCCTCCAGATAGCTGCCGGCGGCGCGGTCCAGAACGGCGATAGACACGTCGGCGCCGCGCTCGGTGGCCGCCGTCGCGACCGCCGCCGAGATGCGTTCGGCGAGGGGTGCGGTGACGGGGACTCGCGCGGACGGGAACGGCTCGGGGCTCACGGTCACGCCGTCACCCGCCGGCGGTTCGTCGGCAGGGAGGAGGTCGGGGGTCGCGACGGCGGGTGACGTCGCCGGGATGTCGACCACGGAGTTCGTCTCGGTCGGGATGGTGCAGGCCGGCGGCGCAGCCAGCAGGAAGACCAGGACCGTCAGGCAACGGATCAGCCTGGACATGAAATTCTCCCGAGATTTCCGTGACGGCCTCACCGCCGACGATATTGTCTCAGGGTAGCGGTAGGGTCCATTTCCGTGACTCTCAAGACCGTGAACCAGCGCATTGCCGAGGAGCTCGACGTCCGGGAGGGACAGGTCGCGGCCGCCGTGGACCTCCTCGACGGTGGAGCCACCGTGCCCTTCATCGCCCGGTACCGCAAGGAAGTCACCGGAACGCTCGACGACGCTCAGCTCCGCCAGCTCGAGGAACGCCTGCGTTACCTGCGGGAACTGGACGAGCGCCGGGTTGCCGTGCTCGAGTCGATCGACTCGCAGGGCAAGCTCGACGACCAGTTGCGTGGGCAGATCATGACCGCCGACACGAAGGCGCGCCTCGAGGACATCTACCTGCCGTTCAAGCCGAAGCGCCGCACGAAGGCGCAGATCGCCCGCGAAGCCGGGCACGAGCCCGTCGCCGACGCGCTGATCACCGATCCCTCCACCGATCCGGCGTCCTACACGGCCGAACAGCTCGAGGGTGCGCGCGCGATCCTCGTCGAGCGTTTCGCCGAAGACGCAGACCTGGTGGGTGAGCTCCGCGAGCTGATGTGGACCCGTGGGCAGCTGGTGTCCGCGGTCCGCAAGGGCAAGGAGACCGAGGGCGCGAAGTTCGCCGACTACTTCGAGTTCTCCGAGCCGTTCGGCAAGCTCCCGTCCCACCGCATCCTGGCGGTGCTGCGCGGCGAGAAGGAAGAGGTGCTCACGCTCACCCTGGCACCCGACACGGAGGAGCCCGTCCCCGGCGAGCCCACCGTCTACGAGGGCCGGATCGCCGGCCGGTTCGGCATCGCCGACCGCGGCAGGCCCGCCGACCGGTGGCTGCTCGACACCGTGCGGTGGGCGTGGCGCACCAAGATGATCGTCACGCTGGGCATCGACACCCGGATGCGCCTGCGGCAGTCGGCGGAGAAGGACGCCGTCGACGTGTTCGCCAACAACCTGCGCGACCTGTTGCTGGCAGCGCCTGCCGGTACCCGCGCCACGATGGGCCTCGACCCCGGTTTCCGGACCGGTACGAAGGTCGCGGTCGTGGACGCCACCGGCAAGGTGGTGGCCCACGACACGATCTACCCGCATCAGCCGCAGAACAAATGGGACGCCTCCCTGGCCACCCTCGCCGGTCTCGTCGCCAAGCACGGCGTGGAGCTCATCGCCATCGGGAACGGCACCGCCTCCCGCGAGACGGATGCACTCGCGACCGAGCTGATCGCCAAGTCGGGCACCACCAACCTGACGAAGATCGTGGTGTCCGAGGCCGGCGCGTCCGTGTACTCGGCGTCCGCGTACGCCTCGGCGGAGTTGCCCGACCTCGACGTGTCGATCCGTGGAGCGGTCTCCATCGCGCGCCGACTGCAGGATCCTCTCGCCGAACTGGTGAAGATCGACCCGAAGTCGATCGGCGTCGGGCAGTACCAGCACGACGTGTCGGAGACGCTGCTCGCACGGTCGCTCGGCGCGGTCGTCGAGGACGCGGTGAACGCGGTCGGCGTCGACGTGAACACCGCGTCGGTGCCGCTGCTGTCCCGCGTGTCCGGTATCGCAGGTTCGCTGGCCGAGAGCATCGTCGCGCACCGGGACCAGAACGGCCCGTTCCGCAGCCGCAAGGGGCTCAAGGATGTCGCGAGACTCGGTCCGAAGGCGTTCGAGCAGTGCGCCGGCTTCCTGCGCATCCCCAACGGGGACGACCCGCTCGACGCGTCCAGCGTTCACCCCGAGGCCTACCCGGTGGTGCGCAAGATCGTCGGCGCCAGCGGCACCGACGTGCGCGAGATCATCGGCAACACGTCCGCGCTCCGCAGCCTGAACCCGGCAGACTTCGTCGACGACCGGTTCGGCCTGCCCACGGTCACCGACATCATCGGTGAGCTCGAGAAGCCCGGCCGCGACCCCCGCCCGGAGTTCAAGACGGCCACGTTCGCGGCCGGCATCGAGAAGGTGTCACACCTGAAGCCGGGGATGACGTTGGAGGGTGTCGTCACCAACGTGGCGGCGTTCGGCGCGTTCGTCGACGTCGGCGTCCACCAGGACGGCCTCGTTCACGTGTCCGCGATGTCCCACAACTTCGTCAAGGACCCGCGGGACGTGGTGAAGTCGGGCGACGTCGTGAAGGTGAAGGTCCTCGAGGTGGACGAGGCCCGTCAGCGCATCGGGCTGACGCTGCGGCTCGACGACGAGGTCGGGGCCGGCCGCAAGAACGACGGTCCCCGCGGCGGCGGGCAGCGGCCGGACCGACGCGGTGGCGGGCAGCCGCAGGATCGGCGCGGCGGCAAGCCGCAGCAGCAGGGTGGACGCGATCGCGGGCGTGACTCCCGCACGGCGCCCGGCGGTTCGATGGCCGACGCGCTGCGGAAGGCGGGATTCGGAAAGTAAACAGGTCACCATCCCGACACGAGCCACCACTTTTCGATGGAGTGACCAGTTCTTTACTGGGATAGTGGATGCCGATGTACGAATGGCTGGATCGGGAAATCGTCGGGCACGGGCGGCTGCCTCTGCTCTTTTTCCTGCTCGGGTTTCTCGCGGCTTTCCTGTTCATCCGGTTGAGCGTGCGGATGATCCGCGCCGAGGTGTCGTGGTGGCCGGGCAATGTGAAACCCGGCGGGCACCACGTCCACCACGTGGTGTTCGGCGTCGTCACGATGCTCGTGTCGGGAGTTTCCCTCATCGCCGTGTACGAGGACGGCACCCAGACCACCGGCGCCGTCCTCGCCACGTTCTTCGGGATCGGCGCCGCGCTGGTGCTGGACGAATTCGCGCTGATCTTCTACCTGCAGGACGTGTACTGGGCGGATGAGGGCCGGACGTCGGTCGATGCCGTGTTCGTGGCGATCGCGGTGACGGGTCTGCTGCTCCTCGGACTCCGGCCGCTCGAACTGATCAACGTCACCGACTTCCGGGATTCGCCCGATCCGTGGGTGCGGGTCGCGATCGGGGTGTCGTCCGTCATCAACCTGCTCATCGCGGCGGTGGTGCTGCTGAAGGGGAAGATCTGGACCGGTCTGCTCGGCCTGTTCATCTTCCCGATCCTGCTGATCGGGGCGCTCCGATTGAGCCGGCCGAGCGCGCCGTGGGCGCGGTGGCGGTACACCTCCAAGCCGAAGCGGATGCTCCGCGCACTCGAACGGGAGCGAAAATGGCGTCGGCCGGTCATCCGGGCCAAGATCTTCGTGCAGGACTTCATCGCGGGGACGCCCAGCGCGGAGCACGTGAAGGAAGCCGCGGAGCATGCCAGGGTGGCGGCGGAGGTGGAACTCGACCATGTGGTGCATGCGGCGCCACCGCCGATTTCTCTTCACCCGGTGGCGTCTGGCACAATGGACGGGTTGCCTGGACCAGGCAGCAATACTTGATCTGGGCACGAACCAGACGAGCACCGGTGTTCTCCGAACGTCCGGGTGCCGCTCGGTTCCTCTGCTCCTGCGAAAACGCAAGGATGGAACACCGATGAACACTCTCGATTTCCTGGACAAGAAGTCCCTCCGCGACGACATTCCCGAGTTCCGTCCCGGCGACACCCTCAACGTGCACGTCAAGGTCATCGAAGGCTCGAAGGAGCGCGTGCAGGTCTTCAAGGGCGTCGTGATCCGCCGTCAGGGCGGCGGCGTCCGCGAGACCTTCACCGTCCGCAAGGTCTCCTTCGGTGTCGGCGTCGAGCGCACCTTCCCGGTCCACAGCCCGAACCTGGCGCAGATCGAGGTCGTCACCCGCGGTGACGTCCGGCGCGCCAAGCTGTACTACCTCCGCGATCTGC
Organism: Rhodococcus sp. A14; assembly: GCF_011603105.1. Lineage (NCBI taxonomy): Bacteria > Bacillati > Actinomycetota > Actinomycetes > Mycobacteriales > Nocardiaceae > Rhodococcus > Rhodococcus sp. A14. Next base: position 150,523 of record NZ_JAAOQS010000001.1, read on the forward strand.
GTGGCAAGGCCGCCAAGATCAAGGAAAAGCGCTGACCTTTCCGATGAGCCCGGCACTGCGTACTCGCAGTGCCGGGCTAATCTGACTTCGTGACAGATTCTTCGAAGGAGCGGGCATTGTCGTCGGAATCCGAGACCACCGGCGATTCGGCCGCCACCTCCGCCGTGAACGGCGGTACGGCGGAGCCCGAGAAGAAGCCCCGCTCCTTCTTCCGCGAGTTGCCGATCCTGATTCTGGTCGCGCTCGTTCTGAGTTTCCTGTTGCAGACGTTCGTCGCCCGGGTGTATCTCATTCCGTCCGAATCGATGGAACCGACGCTGCACGGGTGCGCGGGCTGCACCGGCGACCGCATCGTGGTCGAGAAGATCGGTTACCGCTTCGGTGAACCGCAACCGGGTGACGTCATCGTGTTCCGAGGCCCCGATTCGTGGTCGCAGGATTTCGTCTCCACCCGGTCCTCCAACGTGGTGATCCGCGGTGCGCAGGAACTCGGTTCCCTCGTCGGACTCGTCCCCCCGGACGAGAACGACCTCGTCAAGCGGGTGATCGCCACCGGCGGTCAGACCGTCGAATGCTGCGACGACCAGGGCCGCATCCTGGTCGACGGCACACCGCTCGACGAGCCCTACGTCGTCATGGACTTCCCGTTCGTCCCCGGCTCGCAGGCCTGCGACACCGCGTTGAAGTCGGCACGCTGCTTCGGTCCGGTCACCGTCCCGGACGGCCACCTGTGGGTGATGGGCGACAACCGCAGCAACTCCGCGGACTCGCGGTACCACGTGGGCGACGACATGCAAGGCACCATCCCGCTCGACAACGTGATCGGTAAGGCGGTCTTCATCGCGTTGCCGCCGGCGCGGATGGGCACGATCAGCTCACCCGATATCCAGGGCAAGTGACTTCCTGGCCTCCACGCATCGTCATTCGCAGGTCGTCCGGTCTGCGGACGATGGAGTCGGCCCTGGTCCGGAGCGGCCTCGGGCCGGTGGCCGGTGTCGACGAGGCGGGCCGGGGTGCGTGTGCAGGCCCGCTCGTCGTGGCGGCCTGCGTGCTCGCACCGAAGCCGTATCCGGCACTGGCGCGCCTCGACGATTCGAAGAAACTCACCGAACGCACGCGTGAAGAGCTGTTCCCGGCCATCACCCGGCTGGCAGTGGCGTGGAGCGTCGTGTCTTTCCCGGCCGAGGAAGTCGACCGCATGGGTGTCCACGTGGCCAACATCGAGGGCATGCGACGTGCCGTCGCCGGCCTCTCGACCACCCCGGGTTACGTTCTCACAGACGGCTTCCGCGTCCCGGGGCTCCCGGCCCCGTCGCTGCCGGTGATCGGCGGCGACGCCGCGGCGGCATGCATCGCGGCGGCGAGTGTGCTGGCCAAGGTGTCTCGTGACCGGGTGATGGTCGCGATGGACGAGGCACATCCCGGTTACGGTTTCGCGATCCACAAGGGCTACAACACGCCCGCGCACCTTGCGGCACTCGAGGAGCTGGGCCCGTGCCCGGAGCACCGCCGCTCGTGGTCGAACGTCGCGGCGTTGATACACCGGGTGGATAACAGTTCCGGAAGTGCGAGATGATGACAATTCACACCAGAGCAGGAGGACTCCGAGACCGATGAGTGCCGAGGATCTCGAGAAGTACGAAACCGAGATGGAGCTGTCGCTCTACCGCGAGTATCGGGACATCGTCGGTCAGTTCTCCTATGTCGTGGAGACCGAGCGCCGGTTCTATCTGGCCAACTCGGTGGAGTTGCTGCCACACAACGCGGACGGGGAGATCTACTTCGAACTGCGTATGTCCGATGCATGGGTGTGGGACATGTACCGTCCCGCGCGCTTCGTGAAGTATGTCCGCGTCATCACGTTCAAGGACGTGAACATCGAGGAGCTCGACAAGCCGGACCTGCGGCTCCCGGACAACGGTCTGTCCTGACGGGCGACGTCCTCGTCCGCGTAGGATCGTTCGATGACCGGACGGAGGCGCGTCGCGCTGGCTCTGGGTAGCGGCGGCGCACGAGGGTACGCCCACATCGGGGCGATCCAGGTACTCGAGGAGCGCGGATTCGAGATCGTCGGTGTCGCGGGCTCGTCGATGGGTGCCCTCGTGGGTGGCCTCCACGCCGCGGGAAAGCTCGACGATTTCACCCGGTGGGCGATCAGCCTGACCCAGCTCGACGTCGTGCGGCTTCTCGATCTGTCCGTGTCCGCGCCCGGTGCCATCCATGCCGAGAAGATCCTGCAACGGGTCAGGGAGATTCTCGGCGAGATCCGTATCGAAGACCTTCCCATTCCGTATACGGCGGTGGCCACGGATCTCGCTGCAGGCCGGTCGGTGTGGTTCCAGCGAGGACCCGTCGACGCGGCCATCCGTGCGTCGATCGCGATTCCCGGCGTCATCACGCCGTATGTACTCAACGGCCGCGTCCTCGCCGACGGCGGGGTGCTCGACCCGCTGCCGATGGCCCCGCTCGTCTCGGTGAGCGCCGACCTGACCGTCGGGATCAGCCTGGGCGCCGAGGATCGGGACGGTCGCTCTCTGGCACCGGAGAACGTCAGCGCGGACTCGCGGCCCGTGGACGAGTGGATGACACGTTTCCGCCGGAGCGCTGCGCAGCTGCGCGACCTGGACATCGTGCGGTCGGTCGTCGGACGGTTCGGCGCCGCGCAGACCGATCCGGATCCGTCGGACGAGCCGGACGGCCAGGCGATCGACGGTCAGACGGTGGTCGAGGACGATGCGGTGGCTGTCCCGAAGTTCAGCCGGTTCGCGGTGATGAACCGCTCGCTCGACGTGATGCAGGCGACGCTGGCTCGATACCAGCTCGCCGCGTACCCGCCGGACGTGCAGGTTCGCGTGCCTCGGAACGCCTGCCGCAGTCTCGATTTCCATCGCGCCGCCGAGATGATCGAACTGGGTCGTGCGCTCACCGAGCGCGCCCTCGACGACGCCGGACTCACCTCGACGACCGTCGCCGTCTCTCCGGCAGATTCGGACGGCGAGCCCACCTGACAGGAGAAGGGGCCGGTGCTGCCCATGCTGCACCGGCCCCTCCGAGTCACGGGGTGTTCAGTTCGAGGCCGGCGTCCGGGCGGCGCCGAGGTCGCTCACGGACTCGCCGTCCACGTGATCGACGTGCTGTGGTGCCGCGAGCAGGCAGAGGATGCTGACCGCGCACATTCCGATCAGGAGCCCGATCACCGGCCACACGCTGCCGGTGGCCTGGTACATGAGGGTCGAGACCAACGGCGACAGCCCACCGAAGAGTGCACCCGCCCCCTGGTAGGCGAGGGAGATGCTGGTGTACCGGGCCTGCGGCCGGAACATCTGCGACAACACTGCGGCGATCGGACCGTATGTCGCGGCCAGGACGAGTCGCATGACGGCGAAGGTCAGGAAGATCAGGACCACCGAGCCGGATGTCAGGACCAGGAACTGCGGTGCCGCGAGCACCGCGACGGCCAGCAGTCCGTATATCGCCACGCGGATCCGGCCGACCTTGTCACCGAGCCACGCCACTGCGAGGGTGGCGATCAACTCCACCACGGCGGCGACGCTGAGCGCGTTGAGGACGAGTGTCTCGGACAGTCCGACGTCCGGGTCGGTGGCGTAGGCCGTGATGAACGTCGTCACCAGGTAGTAGCCACCCACCGCGACGGGCAGGATGCCCATGCCGAGCAGAATCGGGCGCCAGTTCGTGACGATGGCGTACTTCAGTGGCAGCGCCTCGGGGACGGTTGCCGTCTGCACCTCGGATTCGAAGACGGGGGATTCCTCCACCTTCAGACGCACCAGCAGCCCCACGCCGATCAGCAGCGCCGAGCACAGGAACGGCAGGCGCCACGCCCAGTCCCGCAGGGCGTCGTCGCTGAAGGTCGAGAGGACGCTGAAGAACCCGGTGGCGAGCAGCGCGCCCGCGGGGTTACCCAACTGTGCGAATCCGCCGTAGAAGGTCTTCTTGTCCTCGGGCGCGTGTTCGACGGCCATCAGCACGGCCCCGCCCCACTCGCCGCCCACCGCGAAGCCCTGCACGAACCGCAGAATGACCAGCAGCAGCGGCGCCCAGAATCCGATCTGCGCGTACGTCGGCAGCGCACCGATCAGGAACGTGCCCGCGCCCATCAGGGTGAGCGTCACGACGAGTGCCGTCCGCCTGCCGATCCGGTCGCCGACGTGTCCGAAGACGATGCCACCGAGTGGGCGGGCGAAGAAGCCCACCGCGTAGGTGGCGAACGCGGCGGCGATGCCCGTCAGGCGGTCGGTGTCGGACGGGAAGAAGATCTCCCCGAACACCAGGGCCGCCGCCGTGGCGTACACGTAGAAGTCGTACCACTCGATGGTGGTGCCGACGAAGGCCGCGAAACCCGCCTTGCGGGCCTTCGCGATCTGAGTGTCGTGGCTCATGACTGATCCTCGGTGGTTGCGGTGGTCGAGAATAGGTCGCTGCGAGTGGAATGCGCCAATTCGCCGTCGATCCAGGTTTCACGGACCTCGATTTCGGCGATGGTGTTCGGGTCGACGGTGAGAGGGTCGGCGCCGAGGACCACGAAATCGGCGCGCTTGCCGGGGGAGATGCTGCCGAGTTCGGATTCGCGCCCGAGCGCGCGGGCCCCGTTCAGCGTGTGCGCGGTGAGGGCCTGGGCTGCTGTCAGTCGCAACGCGTTCGAGCCGAGTTGATGTCCCTGCCGGGTGATGCGGGTGACCGCGGCCTGGATGGCCTCGAGAGGCTTCGGCTCGGCGACCGGCGCGTCGGAACTGATCGTGACCGGCACGTCGGCTTCGACGAATTCGCCCAGGGGATTGAACCGCTCACCCGGGGTGCCGATGGCCGCGGTGACGCCCTCGCCCCAGTTGTAGTAGTGCTGCGGCTGGTTGACGGGGTACACCCCGAGTGAGTGCATCCGAGTGATCTGCTCGGGGGTCGGCAACCCGCAGTGCTCGATGCGGTGACGGGCGTCGGCGTCGGGATGCGCCTTCTGCGCGGCGTCGATCGCGTCGAGGACCATGTCGATCGCGGTCGGCGACTGCGCGTGTGTCGCAGTCTGCAGGCCGACGGCGTGCGCCTTCGCGATCAGCGCCGCATAGTCGGTGGGCTCGTGATAGAGCTGTCCGGTCCGGCACGGGTCGCCCACGTACCCGTCCGGGAAATACGCGGTCCAGCCGCCGAGAGTGCCGTCGGCGTAGAACTTGATCCCGCCGAACGCGAGACGTGAGTTGCCGAACGCGCCATGCAATCCAGTGTCGAGCGCGTGATCGAGCAAGTGGCTGAGCAGGTACATGCTTACCCGGGTCTCGAGCCGGCCCTGCTCCGCCAGGCGCAGGTACATGTCGAACTCGCGCCGCGTCACCTGGCAGTCGCCGATCGTGGTGACGCCGCCCTCGAGGAACTTCTCCTGCGCCACGGAGAGCTGCCGCAGATGTTCCTCCGGTTCGTCCTCGAGGTGGAAGTTCGGGCCGTGGTGACCGACCTTGACGCCGTTCACACCGGTGAGGATGTTGCAGGCGGCGTCGGACAGTTCGCCGGTCAGTTCACCGTCCGCGTCGCGGAAGAACTCGCCGCCGCGCGGATTCGGGGTGTCGCGGGTGACGCCGTGGAATTCGAGGGTGAATGTGTTGACGACGCCGCCGTGGCCGCTCGCGTTCATCAGGTACACCTCGCGGTCGGTACCGACCTGATCGAGTTCTTCCTTCGTGGGATGACGGCCCTCGACGAGGTTGCGGTGCTCGTAGCCGTACCCGCGCACCGGGATCCCGGAAGGCTGGTTCCGGGCCGCTTCCTGCAGCAGAGCGACGATCTCGGGGATGGTGCGCGCCTTCCCGGGGCCGCAGTCCACCCAGCTGAGCATCTGGCCGTACATCAGGGGGTGAGCGTGCGGATCGACGAACCCGGGCACGACGGTCGCCCCGGCGAGATCGATGACGTCCGTGGTCCGGTTGCCGATCCTCCGCGCTTCCTCACGGCATTCCGCAACGGTGCCGACGGCGGCGAACCGGTTACCGAAGACGAGGAAGGCCTCGGCGCCCTCGGTGTCTGCGTCCACGGTGCGGAGCGTGCCACCGGTGAAGACGGTGGCGGTGGCGTCGAGGGGGGACGCCTCGTGGTGAAACAGCGTGCGCATGGGGATCCTTCACGATGGTGGTGTGGGTCACGTTCGGCTGGGAGGGAAAATTACGCCCTGACCAGCGGCTGCGCAATACATCAAAATTCCGGAGCAAGCGGTACACGACAAATGTGTTCAGCTTTTCGAGCAGATTCGCACCGATTCGCAGAATCTGGCAATGTGTGCGATTCTTCTTCTCTGTCGGGAGTGCAGAAAGAAATCGAGCAATCTCGGGGCATCATGAGTGTCGAACTGGATTCCAAGCTCATCGCGGCGTTGCAGTCGAATGGTCGCGCGACTTATCGGGAGCTCGCCGCGACCGTGGGCGCACCCCGTGCCGCGGTGTCCACGCGCGTGCAGACGCTGCTCGACACCGGCACGGTGAGCGTCGTTGCCGTCGCCCATCCCGAGTTGCTGGGCCTCAAGGCGATGGCTCACGTGTCCGTCGCCGTGTCGGGTCCGGTGGGTCCCGTGGCCGAGGCGCTCTGCGCGTCGGAGGCGGCCGTCTACATTTCCGCGGTGAGCGGGCAGTACAACATCATCGCCGAGCTGCGCGTCCCCAGCCAGCAGGACCTCTACGACGCCATCGCCGCGATCCGTGCGGAACCCGGTGTCCGCACCGTCAACACGCTGTTCTACGCCGATGTCATCAAGGGAATCTTCATGCCCAAGAGCGCATTGCGCGCCGATGTTCGACTGGACGCGAAAGACGTCGCGCTCATCGAGTTGCTGGAAAGGAACGGGCGGATGCCGTTTCTGGAACTGGCCGAACGCACCGGGCTCTCGCCCAGTGCGGCGCGGAATCGAGTGAACCATCTGATCGACAGCACCGCGTTGCGCGTCGGAGCCGTCGTGAAGCGCCGCGGCGGCGGCAGAACACTCGCCATGGGCATCGGCGTCAGCCTCGGATCGCGGGACCGGGAGGCGTGCGCGCAGATCGAGGCTCTGCCGGGTATCGAGTTCCTGGCGCGCACACTCGGCCGATTCGACCTGATCGGAACGGTCGCCGCCGATTCGTCGGGTGACCTCTACTCTCTCGCCGAGCACATCCGGACGATCGACGGAGTGAGGGCCCTGGAGACCTGGACGCATCTCGAGGTGTTCAAGGAGCACTACGCCCGCAGCCTCGACGTCCGCGGATAGGAGCGTGCCGGAAGCGAGTCACGTGGGCCGGGCAACTGTGAGACGATCAGCCGATGCGCCTCGGGTTGCACGCACTCGGGATCGGCACCGGCGCTCGTCGCGCGGTGATCGACTCGGTCGCGGTTGCCGCCGAGAACAGCGGATTCGCCACGCTGTGGGCCGGCGAGCACGTCGTGATGGTGGACCGGTCGGAGTCGCGGTATCCGTACGCGGACGACGGCCGGATCGCGGTCCCCGCCGTCGCGGATTGGCTCGACCCGATGATCGGGCTGAGCTTCGCCGCCGCTGCCACCCACACGATCGGCGTCGCCACCGGTGTGCTGCTGCTGCCCGAACACAATCCCGTCCTCATGGCCAAGCAGGCGGCCACGTTGGATCTGATGAGTGGTGGCCGGCTGACGCTCGGCGTGGGGATCGGCTGGTCCAGGGAAGAATTCGCTGCGCTCGGCATTCCGTTCGAAGGCCGTGGCGCGCGGGCGGCCGAGTACGTCGCGGCGATGCGCTCGCTGTGGCGTGACGACGTCGCGACGTTCGAGGGTGAGTTCGTCCGTGTCGACTCGGTGCGGGTCAATCCGAAACCCGTGCGCGATCGCCGGATTCCGGTCGTGCTCGGGGGCAACAGCGACGCCGCGCTCCGCCGGGTCGCGGCGTGGGGCGACGGCTGGTACGGGTTCAACCTGGACGGCGTCGACGCCGTCACCGAACGGATCCGGACGATCCACGCACTGTGCCGGGACGCGGGGCGCGACGCCGAGGAGTTGCGCCTCGCCGTCGCCCTCCGGGAGGTGGACCCCTCCGACGTCGAGTCGCTGGTCGATGCGGGAGTCGACGAACTCGTCCTCGTCGAGTCGCCACCCGGGGATCCCGGTGAGGCCGCCGACTGGGTGGCGGCTCTCGCGCGCCGATGGATGCCTGCGCTCGGCTGACTGTCCGATTTCAGGCTTGACAGCCCTGGCCTGGGCCTATGGGGTGATCGCGGGCCGCGGAGTGCCGAGTTGTCCACAACGTGCACTTCATGCACAGCCCAGTTCGTTCGCCCAGTTCGAGTGCCTCTTCCCGGAATCGGGTCGGGCACGGTGGTGCGAGAGGCGCGGTTCGCATCGGTGGGCCGCCGGGGGACGGGGTGGAGGCTGCTGTGGCGCACAATCTCGCGCTTGGAGCACATGGGGAGGATCTGGCCGCCCGGTATCTCACCGAGGCGGGCATGGAGATCGTCGACCGAAACTGGCGATCCCGATACGGGGAAGTCGATCTCATTGCAGCAGAGGGAGACTGGCTCGTGTTCGTGGAGGTGAAGACACGGCGCGGCCTGGGATACGGCAGCCCGGCCGAAGCGGTGACGTTCTCGAAACAGCGCAGGATCCGCCTGTTGGCCGTGGAGTGGCTGCGGGACTCGGGCCGGCACTGGTCGCGGGTGCGGTTCGACGTGGTCGCGATCATGATCGGGCACGGTCCGCAGCCCCAGATCGAACACGTCCGGGATGCGTTCTGATGGCACTGGGGCGAGCACATTCGGTGGCGGTGACCGGGGTCGACGGTCAACTGGTCGAGATCGAGGCCGATATCGGCCGCGGGCTACCCGCGGTGCATCTGGTCGGGCTGCCGGACACTGCGCTGCAGGAGGCTCGGGACCGGATCAGGGCTGCCGTGGCGAATTCGGGCGAGGAGTGGCCGGATTCGAAGGTGATCCTCGCGTTGTCGCCGGCGACGCTGCCGAAGGTCGGGTCGGTCTACGATCTCGCGTTCGTCGCTGCCGTGCTGGACGCGGCCAAGCAGGTGAAGCGGCAGCGGCTGCGCGAGACCGTTCTGCTCGGAGAACTGGCGCTGGACGGGCGGCTCCGGTCGGTGCGCGGGATCCTGCCCGCGGTGCTCGCGGCGAAGAATGCGGGGTGGGCGACGGTGGTGGTCCCGGTGCAGTCGCTGCCCGAGGCGGGACTCGTCGGTGGTGTCGAGGTGCTCGGCGCGCACGATCTGAGGGCGGCGATCGCGTGGCTGCGGGAGGAGCGCGATCTCGAGTACCCGGAGCCGGCCCAGTGGGTCGCGCAACCGGTGCGCGCCGATCTGAGTGAGGTGGTGGGTCAGGCCGAGGCGCGCTGGGCCATCGAGGTGGCGGCGGCGGGAGCGCACCACCTGATGCTCACCGGCCCACCCGGCGTGGGGAAGACGATGCTGGCGCAACGACTTCCCGGCGTTCTGCCCCCGCTGACCGAGAGTGAATCGCTCGAGGTGACTGCCATCCACTCCGTGGCCGGGCTCCTGCCGCCCGAGCGTCCCCTCATCGACGTGCCGCCGTTCATCGCACCGCACCACACCGCGTCCGTGAGCGCGCTCGTCGGCGGCGGAAGCGGTGTCGCGAAGCCCGGCGCCGTCAGTCGCGCCCACCGTGGGGTGCTGTTTCTCGACGAGTGCGCCGAGATCGGAACCAAGGTCCTCGAAGCCCTGCGGACCCCGCTCGAGGACGGGGAGGTGCGTATCGCGCGCCGGGACGGGGTCGCCCGCTATCCGGCGCGCTTCCAGCTGATCCTCGCGGCCAATCCCTGCCCGTGCGCGCCCGCGCGGGAGGCCGACTGCGTGTGCGCGCCGACCGCCCGGCGACGCTACCTCGGGAAGCTGTCGGGACCGTTGATGGATCGGGTGGATCTGCGGGTGCGGATGCAGGCCGTCGCGACCGGGGCGTTCATCGACGAGGTCGGTGAGAGCACCGAGGACGTCCGGCAGCGGGTGGCCGAGGCGCGGGCCGCCGCCGGCGAGCGGTGGAGCGACTACGGGTGGCGCACCAACGCGGAGGTGCCCGGACCGGCCCTGCGGCAGAAGTTCCGGTTGGCGCGGCCCGCGCTGGCGCCGGTGGAGCGAGCGCTGCGGAAGGGACTGATCACGGCCCGAGGCGCCGATCGGGCGTTGCGTGTGGCCTGGACGGTGGGCGATCTGGCGGGGCTCGACATGCCGGGCCCGGAGCAGGTGGTCACCGCGTTGGGATTTCGTGATCGGAGCTTTCAGTGACGGTGGAAAGTCGGAGTGGTGCAGGCGATCCGAGTGGGGTTCAGGATCCGCGGCGGTTGGCGTGGGCGTATCTGTCGAAGGTGGTTCAGGGGCCGTGCCCGGCGCTGTCGCGGCTCGTCGAGGAGGTGGGTCCGGAGGAAGCTGCGCGTGCCGTGCGGGAGCGGGACCTGTCGGAGATGCTGGGGGAGCGCACGATTGCCCGGGCGCATGTGGATACCGCCGCACACGATCTCGAACTGGTGGCGGGGATGGGTGGCCGGCTCGTGACGCCGGACGACGACGAGTGGCCGCAGTGGCGGCTTCTCGGTTTCGGGAATCTGTCCCGGTCGCGGGACGAGGGCCCGCCGTTGGCGTTGTGGGTGCTCGGTTCGCGGCCGGTGGCCGAACTGACCGATCGGGCGATCTCGATCGTGGGGACGCGGCCGGCGAGTGGATACGGCGAGCACGTGACTGGCGAGATTTCCGGTGATCTCGCCGTCGACGGGTGGACGATCGTGTCGGGTGCGGCGTTCGGGGTCGATGGTGCCGCGCATCGTGCGGCGTTGGGTGTCGGGGGGCTGACGGTCGCGGTGCTGGCGTGTGGTGTGGATCGTGCGTACCCGGCGGGGCATGCGCGCATGCTGCGGCAGATCGCGCAGAACGGTGCGGTGATCAGTGAGTACGCGCCGGGCACGACACCGGCGAAGCATCGGTTTCTGACGAGGAATCGTTTGGTGGCGAGCCTGTCCGACGGGTTGGTCGTGGTGGAGGCGGGGTGGCGCAGCGGTGCGCGGAACACGGCGAGTTGGGCCCGCAAACTGGGGCGTCCGGTGATGGCGGTACCGGGGCCGGTGACGTCGGCGTCGTCGACGGGGTGCAATCGGATGATTCGGGAAGGGGAGGCGCGGTTGGTCGCGAATGCCGGTGACGTGGTGGAGGAGGCCGGGCCGATCGGGCTGCGGGAAGGCCTCGACGTGGTCCGCGATCTCGATGCGCTGTCCGGTGATGCCTTGCGGGTGTACGAGGCGTTGCCTGCGGTCGGGCCGCGTGGGGTCCGGGAGTTGTCCGAACTGTCCGGCGTCGCGCTGGAGCAGGTTCGGGCCGTGCTGCCGTTGCTGGAGATGGAGGGCTTCGTCGGCTCCGACGACACCGGATGGTCGCGGCAGAGGTGACACCTGAGGCCGAGCCGGTCGAGAGTCCGCTCGGCGCGTACTTCATCGTGCTCGGTTGTCCGAAGTGCGAGTCGAAGCGACCGCTCGACGACAGGTTGGGGTAGAAACTTTCCTATAACGCACCTCACAACCGCACGAAGGAGTGAGATATGGGATCAGCCGAGGACTTGTGGCGGAACTTTGTCGCGCAGGTGTTGAGCCTGTTGATCGCTTCCGGCTCGTAGCGGAGGTATTTGCCTCCTCACGGCGCCTCCGGTCGACACGTACCACTCCACCCAGCGTTGTGTCGGAGGGGTAGTTACGCGCGTCGTGGCTGCCTGGATTCCAGTCCGTTCACCGGTGCAGCGCCCGGTCGGTGCACGTACGGTCTCTGATGAGGTAACTACCGGCGCGCCGCGAGTGCAATCCGCTCGAGGGGGCGTCTCGAGGAGGAATCTCACATGACCAGGACCACGGCGGAACTGCTCGCTGACCTGGAGGTTCGGCTCGAGCAATCGCTGAATCCAGGGAGCCCGAGGGCCATCGCGCGCCGCAAGGAGAAGCCTGCCCGGACCCCGCGAACGGATCCGGATGCTGCTCGACCGCGGTAGTTTCATCGAGGTCGGACAGATGGCGAGGAACCCGGGAGCCCCCGACAACCCGTACGGTGACGGCGTCGTCACCGGCCACGGAACTGTCGACGGACGTCCGGTGGCGGTGTTCTCGCACGACCACACCGTGTTCGGTGGCAGCGTGGGGGGAGATGTTCGGTCGCAAGGTCGCGTCGATCATGGAGTTCGCGGCGCGGATCGGCTGCCCCTGCGTGGGCATCAACGGCTCTGGCGGCGCACGCGTACAGGACGCTGTCACGTCGCTCGCCTGGTACGCCGAGATGGGCCGCCGCCAGATCCCGCTGTCCGGAGTGTGCCCGCAGGTCTCGATCCTCCTCGGCAAATGTGCGGGCGGTGCGGCGTACGCCCCGATCAACACCGATCTCGTTGTCGCCGTGGACGAGCAGGCGTACATGTTCGTCACCGGTCCCGGAGTCATCAAATCCGTCACCGGCGAGGACGTCACCCTCGACGAACTCGGCGGCGCCCGCGCCCAGGCCGAGAACGGGAACGTCCACCACGTCGCGCCGAGCGAAGAGGCGGCGTTCGCCTGGGTGCGTGAGTATCTCGGCTTCCTCCCGTCCAGCAGGCACGAAGAGGCGCCGATCGTGAACCCCGGCCTCGAACCCGAGATCACCGACAACGATCTGGCATTGAACGAGTTCATGCCGGACGCCGACAACGACGCCTACGACATGCACGACCTGCTGTTGAACATCTTCGACGACGGTGACTTTCACGAACTCGCCGCGCAGACGGCACCGAACGTGATCACCGGATTCTCCCGGGTGGACGGGCGATCCGTCGGAGTCGTGGCCAACCAGCCGCAATTTCTCAGTGGGGCACTGGATCAGGTCAGCGCGGACAAGGCGGCCCGCTTCGTGCGGATCTGCGACGCGTACGAGATTCCCCTCGTGTTCGTCGTGGACACACCGGGCTTCCTGCCCGGGCTGGAACAGGAGCGGAACGGTGTGCTCTGCAGCGGCGGCCGCTTCCTGCAGGCGTTCGCGGCGGCCACGGTGCCGAAAGTGACTGTGGTGGTCCGCAAGTCCTACGGCGGTGGATATGCGGTGATGGGGTGCAAGCAACTCGGTGCCGACGTGAACTTCGCCTGGCCGACCGCACGCATCGCGGTCATGGGCGCCGAGGCCGCGATCAGTCTCCTCTACCACCGCGAACTCGAAGCCGCCGGCGACGAACAGGACGCGATGCGGCAGCAACTCGTCGACGCCTACAACGAGAACGTCGCGACTCCGTATTCGGCCGCCGAGCGCGGCTACATCGACGCGGTGATCGAACCGTCCGCCACCCGGCTTGAGATCCGGCGGGCGCTGACGTTGCTCCGCGACAAGCACTCCGCCCGCGGCGAGGAGAAGCACCACTTGATTCCGCTCTGACCGCCGTCGGCAGTCACTCATGTACCGTAGTTAGGTAACACTAACCAACTTGAGTTCATTGGAGAGATGCCTGTGGCAAAGCCGACTGCGACACTGACCGTGCTCCGGGCCGAATGGCTGACCCCGCACATGGTGCGGGTATTCCTCGGCGACCCGGGATTCGACAGCTTCGTTCCCAATGCCTTCACCGATGCGTACGCGAAACTCGAATTCGGGAGTCCCGAAGAGCCCGTCCTGCGCACGTACACGATCCGGTCGGTGGATCCGGTGAAGCGAGAGATCGCCATCGACTTCGTGGTGCACGGCGACGCCGGTGTCGCCGGACCGTGGGCGGCGTCCGCGGCGGCCGGCGACGTGCTCCGGCTACGTGGCCCCGGAGGCGCGTTCGCGCCGGACCCGGCAGCCGACTGGTACCTGCTCGCGGGCGACGAGACCGCAATCCCCGCTATCTCGGCGTCCGTCGAGAAGCTGGACGCGTCGGCGGTCGGACGGGTGATCATCGAGGTCGCCGGCCCCGAGGACGAAATCGCCTTCGGCTCGCCCGCGGGCGTCGACGTCACGTGGATCCACCGCGGCGACACGTCGGACCGGATCGGCGAAGACGCGTCGGGGGACAACGCACCCCTCGTCGCGGCGGTGCGCGACACCGCGTGGCTGCCCGGAACGGCGCAGGTGTTCATTCACGGTGAGGCGCAGGCCGTCATGCACAACCTGCGCTCCTACGTACGCAAGGAACGGGGCGTCCCCGCGTCGGCCGCGTCGATCTCCGGTTACTGGCGTCGCGGTCGCACCGAGGAGGGCTTCCGGGTGTGGAAGTCCGAGCTCGCCGCGAGCGAGGGTGCCTTCCGCTGACCCACTGCGGCGGACGCGCTACGAGATGGGCGTCCGCCGCGTCAGCACCAGCAGAGACAGCATCGCCACGGCGCCCGCCGACGGGATCGCGACGGCCATCGGAACCGCGGTGTCGGGGCCGGCGATGCCGACGAGCGGCGAGACCACCGCGGCGAGGCCGAACTGGCCGGCACCGAGGAGCGCGGACCCAGTGCCGGACGCCTTGGTCACCTCGCCCTGAGCCAGCGCCGTCGCATTGCCCATCACGAAACCGATGCTCGACACCGAGACGAACAGCGGAATGAGGATCGCCCACCAGGGCGGCGAATCGATCAGCGTCGCGGCGAGCAACAGCGCGACGCCCCCTGCCAGGAGCAGCGTGACCCCGAAACCCAGCAGCTGCCGCGCATGGAATGTGCCCACGAGCCGCGTGTTTACGATCGCGGCGCCCACCATGCCCGCCGCGTTCACCGCGAACACCATGGAGAACTGCCCCGGGCTGAGCCCGAGGACGTTCTGCACGACAAACGGGGACGCGGAGATGTACGAGAAGAGCGCGACGAACCCGAACATGAACGTGAACGCGTAACCCAGATAGACACGGTTCCCGACGACGTAGCGCAGATTCCGGACCAGTGCAGTGAGCCCGCCGCCGTGCCGGTTCTCCATGGGAAGCGTCTCCGGGACCAGGATCAGCACTCCCGCGAACATCGCCACACCGGCGGCGGTGAGAACCCAGAAGATCCCTCGCCAGCCGACCGGCCCGAGCAGGGCGCCGCCCATCAGCGGCGCGACGACCGGCGCGACCCCGCCGATGATCATCATGATGCTGAAGAGCCGGGCGGCGTTGTCTCCGCGGGCCCGGTCGGCAATACAGGCGCGTGCGACCACGATCGCCGCGCCACCGCTCAGCCCCTGGAAAAGTCGTGCAGCGATGAGCGTTTCGACGGTCGGCGCGAGAGCGCACGCCATCGCGGCGAGGGTCGTGACGACGGTGGCGCCGATCAGCAGGCGCCGGCGTCCGAGGCCGTCCGACAGCGGTCCGACGACGAGCTGACCGATGCCGAGCCCGGCCATGAACGTGGTCAACGTCAGCTGCACGCTCGGCGCCGACGTGTTCAGGCTCTCCGTCATCAGGGGGAGGCCGGGGAGATACATGTCGGTAGCCAGCGGCGCGATCGCGGACAGTAATGCCAGGACACACAACATGGGAATGGAGATCGTTCGCTGCACAAAAGAACTCTAGCGGCGCGGCTGCTTGATTTATCTCCGGCCCGGGTCGACGGTTGCCTCAATGAGCAGAGACTTTCCGGCACCGTTGGCGCTGATACTCGAGGAGTACGCGCGTCATCTCGGGCTCGAACGCGGCCGATCGCAGCACACCGTGAAGGCGTACGTCGCGGACGCGCAGTCGCTGCTGCGGCACTGGTTGTCGACGTCACCGGAGGCACACCTCGGCGAGCTCGACATCCAGGTGCTGCGGTCGCGGCTCGCGGGTCAGTCTGCGGCCAGCATCGCCCGGACGACCGGCGGTGCGCAACTTCACAGCGTCTACGTAGATCTCATACTGTCTGCCGCTGGTGTGGCAGGCGCCTGAGATAGACGTGTGTCACGGCTACCCGTATCACCGTGTGGCGGTGTGGGTTTGACCGTGTCCCACACCGACGCTTGTGGTGCAGGAACATGCTGTTTCGGAGTCACCCCCATCCGCGGTGTCACGGTGGGCAGGCTGCGGCGGACCCGGCGGTGCCGTGGCCTGCTCGGGGTGGGACTGTTCTTGTCGCGGCACCGGCGCACCGGCGCGTGCTCGGCGACCCGGATCGCGGGCAGTTGCCCGCGCCGCCGGGTGGGCTTGTTTCTGGCGAGCAGTGCGCGTTTGGCCAGGTTCACCCCCGCGACGTGGTCGCGGTTGCCGCCGACCCGGCAGCCAGGGCACCACGCGGTGTGGTAGCCGCCGGGGCGTGCGAGTGGTTCGTCGCAGCCCGGACATTGTGCGGAGGATCCTCGGGCGGGCACTGAGACCACTGTGATGCCGACACCGGCGGCGGTGTGGGCGAGGGCGGCGACGGCTTGGCGGCGGGCGGACTGCGCGGCCCGGTTGTTGTTGACGTGTCCGTGGCCGCGGGTCTCGAGGGTGGTGAGATCTTCCACCGCAATCAGCTGCGCCTGGGCGGCGGCGGCGTAGTCGGTGACCTGACGGCCGAAGTGGAACGCCAGTTCCCGGTTGATCTTCCCCCGCTTGATGCCCACCGCCTCGCGATGCTCGTTCAGGACGGCGATCTTCTCCTCCAGCAGGGCGCGGACCTCGGGTTCGGCGGTGGCGGCGAGCTGTGTCAGCCGGGCGGCCTTCCGGTGTAGCAGCTGCCCCTCGGCTTGGAGGCGCGCCAGTTTGATCCCGAGGCCGCGGTCGTCGTAGGTCCAACCTCGGTAATCCGACACCAGCCCCTCCGGGTTCTCGGTGGTGATGGCGGCGGCACCGAGCGTGGACGGGGACCAGTCGACCCCGACCGCGACCGCGGCCGATTCCGGGTCGTCCGCGGGGACGAGTTCGGTCGCGGCGCACTGCCAGAGCAGGCCCCGGCGGTCGAGGATCAGGGTCGGCAGATGCCAATCGGTGATCGCCCGGCGGTGTAGGTGCGCGGGGATGGCGGCGGTCAGCCGGACCCCGCGCCACTGCGCCCGCCCGGCCGGTGCGGGGCTGGTTGGCAGGTTCACCGTCAACACCAGCTCGTGGTCTGCCACGGTGATCTGTGCGAGCTGTCGATCGGCGGCGGAGAGTCGGGCCATGGCCGCCATTCGCGGTGGTCCCTGCAGGTCGGTGATCCGCACCCGGCCGGCCGGTGCCCCGCCACTGGAGCGGGCGCGGGCGACGAGCTGACGTTGCACGCCCCGAGCGAAACCCGCAGACACGTGATCGCCCGACCCGATCGGCGGCGCCACAACCCCGGTGGCCGGATCGAATCGGGTCGACAGCGCCGCGATCGCGGCGTCACGGTAGGCCAGCGTTCGCAGGGTCGCCACCACCTGAGCGGTCACCACCCGGCTCACCCGCGACGGCACATAAGCCCCGTCCGGGTATCGCGGGTTCCAGCCGAGGCGGGCCGCGGCGACGTGACCTTGTGTGGGCAGTCTGTGGTCGTGGCGGTCACGGCCGGCGGCGAGCACGTCGAACGTCGCCGGTTGCCACAGTCGCGACATCAACTCGCCGCCGGCTGCGGCGATCAGGTCGAGCAGCCACCCCACCCGGATATCGACGTCGTCGAGGCCGATCGGCTCGCCGGTCGCGTCGTCGACCGCCACATGGGCGCGGGTGGTAAACGCGAACTGCCGCGGCGTCGTGGAGACCCCGTCGTTGATTCTGTTTCGACCACAGCGCCCAGAGAACGGGCCGAACAACGATGCCGGCACCGCCGTGACGTCATCCATCAACCCTCCCACCAGCACATGTGGCACCCCCCTCTCGTACGGCCTCGTACTGTAACGCCGACCTCCGACATTTAGCCTCTGTGGAGAGTCCGCAGGCGGGCCGAACGTCCGACCGGGATACCTGGTGATCCCTGGCTTTTGAGTGGTCGTCTGCGGGCTCGGTGTCTGGTCGAGCGGTGTCCTTGTTCGGGAACTTGGAGCCGGCCGGTAGGCGTGGACTCCTGCTTAGAGAATGTCTGGGCCGTGGCCGCGATGGTCAGTCACCTGGTGAACAGGGATGTGGACCGACAGGAGCAATGACGATGGCATTGACGTTAGGGATCGACGTGGCTGTCCGGGCGGGGCAACGGTTCACGTTCCTGGCCGCGATCCGCGCGCACACCGGGTTCCCAAGGTCAGCCAGTCCTGCGTCAGCAAGGTCGAGTCCTCGATCACCAAGGCCGGGGATCCGCTGTTGCGTGAGATGCTGTGCACCGCTGCCGACCAGGCCCGCAGGGTCGATCCCCAGTTCGCGGCGAAGTACCAGCGGTTGATGGTCGGCGACCGGCACCACGAGTCCGCGATCTGTCATCTGGCCACCGATCTGGTCACCCGGATCGCCGCCTGCATGCGTACCGGCCAGCCGTACGCCTTGCGGCACGTCGACGGCACGCCGATCACCGAGGCCGAGGGCCGGGCGATCGTCAAGGCGCGCTACAAGATCGACCCGCGGCGGCGCGACAACGTCCGATACCAGCGGATGCGTGAGCGCCGCAAGCAGGCGGCGGGCCAGGAGTCCCAGGAGTCGCGATGCGCTCCAACAGCCCAGCCCGCCAAGACCAAGCCTGCGAGCCGCCATGTGGCTTGACCTCCGTTAGGAACTCAAGCACCGCCCCTCCACACCACCGGCGAACCGGGCCAAACGATCTCGCCCACACCACCCGCACCACCGCGAACCGACCCTCGGTCGCGTCGTCGAGCATCCGGCCGCGCCCCGCCCACTGCCCCCTCGCGACCCGAACCGCGAACCACCTTGTACACCCCCGATTCACCTCACCAGTAGCGCTCTCCCGCAACATCCTTATCCCGATCGGCCATCGACGCCCCTTTGTCCTGTCGAGCCCGACACCGGGCAATACACTGCCTCCGCCCTCCCCGGCGTCGCTCCCGCACACTCCCATCCGGGCCTGCCCGGATAGGAGTCGAGGTCCGCGCGGTCAAAGATTCGGTGACCCGAAACCGGTGCGCCGAAAAGGCCACCGGCCCTCCCACGCCGCCCTGCACACCCCAACCACCGCCATCCAAGTATTCCGCGGCCTCGCCAATTCACACCGGCAGACAGTGTCAGAACCGAATAATTAGTGTTGGATATATCGGCAACAGTTTAAGGCTGGCTGCTGCGGACCCGGCGCATCGCCGCCGATCTCGGCGCCCGGCTGGGGCCGCGAAGGCCCACCGGACGCTGCCCCCGGTGCTGCGGCAGTCGCAGGCGGCCGATGTGACGGACGCCGCCGAATCGGGCGCTCAGCGGAACGATCCGATCGCCCTGCGCGACCGTCTCATCGTGGAACTGCTCTATGCAACGGGAATACGGGCGGGGGAGCTGTGCGGCCTCGACCTCGGTTCGGTCGATCGCGAACGGCGGCTGCTTCGCGTAATCGGCAAGGGAGACAAGGAAGCGCTCGGTGCCGTACGGAAAACCGGCCGCCGACGCCGTGGACCTCTGGTTGCACGTCGGCAGGCGCGCGGTCGCGACGGACAGTTCCGGGCTGGCGCTTCTCCTTGGCAAACGAGGGAAGCGTCTGGACCAGCGGCAGGCGCGCAGCGTCGTCCACGAGGTCCTGTCCGCGGTCCCCGGCGCACCGAACCTGAGCCCACACGGCCTGCGCCACACGGCGGCCACGCACCTCCTCGAAGGCGGCGCGGACCTGCGCGTCGTGCAGGAACTCCTCGGGCACGCGAGCCTCGCGACCACCCAGCTGTACACGCACGTGTCCGTGGCGAGGCTCCGTGCGGTGCACGATCAGGCGCATCCCCGGGCCTGACCCGGTTTGGTAGCGTCGCGCCACGAATCTGCAGTTGTTTCTGCACTATCCCGGGGTAAGTAGTTGACCGCGAAGATTTGGCTCGACCGCAGCCGTCCTGGCTGAACGATGGTGGCGGCGCCCCGGTGGGCGACACTGCGGCAGATCCGTGGGGGCGGCAATCCTGGGACGGTCCCGCCCTGGAGCCGAGCCGGCATCAGGTGACCAGTCAGGATCTGGTGGCGGATGCTCTCCTCGAACGGGCACGCAGGGCGCCGAGCCGAGGGTGGCGGCGCGGACTGCACCGGCTCACCGGGGGATCGGTGAATCCGGGGGAGTCGGCAGGTGAGGCGCGCGAAGCGGCACTGCTCGACCGCATCCGGCAGCCGATCCAGGGGGACTATCGAATTGCATTCCTGTCCTTGAAGGGCGGTGTCGGCAAGACGACGACCACGATCGGGCTGGGATCGATGTTCGCGTCACTGCGCGGCGACTGCGTGATCGCCGTCGACGCCAACCCCGACTTCGGGACACTCGCGCAGCGCGTGCCGCTGCAGACGCATTCGACCGTCGGTGATCTCATCGGGGCGGAGTCGACGATCCGGCGGTACTCGGATGTGCGGGCCCACACGTCGCAGGCGCCGAGCCGTCTCGAGGTGCTCGCGAGCGAACAGGACCCGGCGATCTCCGAGGCGTTCAGTGAGGACGACTACCGGTGGGCGATCGACATCCTGCAGGTGTACTACAACATCATCCTCACCGACTGCGGCACCGGCATCATGCATTCGGCGATGAACGGTGTTCTGCAACTCGCCAATTCCCTGGTGCTGGTGAGTTTGCCGGCAATAGACGGCGCCCGCAGTGCCGCCGCCACGCTGGACTGGTTGCAGCACCACGGTTACGGGCACCTGGTCTCGCGGACGGTCGTCGTGATCAGCGCCGCCCGGCCCGGCTCGAGCACGATCGACATGACGGAACTGACCAATCACTTCCTGCTCCGGTGCCGGGCCGTGAAGGTGGTGCCGTTCGACGAGCACCTCGCCGAGGGTTCGGTGGTGGATCTGGATCTGCTGCGTCCCGCGACGCGGAAGGCGTTCGTCGAACTCGCGGCGATGGTCGCGGACGACTTCCCGGAGTCGGCAGGCAGGCACGCCGTCGCGGAGTGGCGCTAGCCGCCGACGGGTTCGAGCCGTACCGGAGTCACGCGGACGAGTCCGAGCGGGTCGAGGTATTCGCGGTCGCGTCGAAGACCCCAGTGCAGGCACGCGGCGACGGGTGCGATGCAGCCCGGGTGTCCGGGTTCGAGCGTGCCGACGACGGTCCCGCGGCCCACGCGCTGTCCGGGGGTGACCCGGGCGGTCACCGGTTCGTACGTGGTGCGGAGCCCACCCGGGTGGTCGACGGAGACGACGGGCTTGCCGGCCACCGTGCCGGCGAATACCACCACACCCGCATCTGCGGACAGGACGGCCTCGTCGGGCACGCCACCCAGATCCACGCCGCGATGGCCGGGAAGCCAGTCGTGCTCGGGGTTGTCGAACGCCCGGACCACCCGCGGTCGTGGGTGCGGCGGCCAGTCGAAGTCGCCGCTCGGCGCGGCATCGGCGGGCGGGGCGACGAGCGCCGCGGCGGTCAGCAGCGTGGACGCCGTGGCCGTCGCCGTGAGCGCCCGCAGAATCGCCCCGAACTTCGTCATGGATGAACGATCCCGCACGTCCGGGTCGATGAACGGGCAGTGGACGAGGATGTGGATCGAATGCGCTTTGTCCACAGATCCCGCAAAACCCTTGCACGCGCGGCCGCGTTGTGGCAGGGGCGGTTAGGGCGTTCGGCGTGGAGGCCGTACACTGATCGAGCGGTCTGTGCTCCCACAGTCCGACTTCGCGCGCCCGCGCAGGTTATCGGCCATCGGCTGGTCTCGCATCTCGGTGTGAGTCCGATGGTCTGCGGGCGCCAGGGTGGAGCGTCTCGAGACGCTCTGCATCAACCGGCAATGAAAGAGAGATACACAGCCATGGCTGTCGTAACAATGAAGCAGCTGCTCGACAGCGGCACGCACTTCGGTCACCAGACCCGTCGTTGGAACCCGAAGATGAAGCGTTTCATCTTCACCGACCGCAACGGCATCTACATCATCGACTTGCAGCAGACGCTGACGTACATCGACAAGGCGTACGAGTTCGTCAAGGAGACCGTTGCCCACGGCGGCACCGTCCTCTTCGTCGGCACCAAGAAGCAGGCCCAGGAGTCCATCGCGGCCGAGGCCACTCGCGTCGGGATGCCCTACGTCAACCAGCGTTGGCTCGGCGGCATGCTCACCAACTTCACCACCGTCCACAAGCGTCTTCTCCGCCTCAAGGAGCTCGAGGCCATGGAGCAGACCGGTGGCTTCGAGGGTCGCACCAAGAAGGAAATCCTCATGCTCACGCGTGAGATGACCAAGCTGGACCGCACTCTCGGTGGTATCCGCGACATGGCCAAGGTCCCCTCCGCGGTGTGGGTCGTCGACACCAACAAGGAGCACCTGGCCGTCGCCGAGGCTCGCAAGCTGAACATCCCGGTCATCGCGATCCTGGACACCAACTGCGACCCCGACCTCGTCGACTACCCGATCCCGGGCAACGACGACGCCATCCGCAGCGCCGCCCTGCTGACCAAGGTTGTTGCTTCCGCAGTGGCCGAGGGCGTGCAGGCCCGTGCCGGACTGAGCGCCGACAAGGACGCGAAGCCCGAGGCCGGCGCCGGCGAACCCCTCGCCGAGTGGGAGCAGGAACTGCTCTCGCAGGCAGCGCCCGCCGCTGAGGCTGCGCCCGCCGCAGAGGCCGCTCCCGCAGCTGAGGCACAGGCGGCTCCGGCTGCCGAGGCCCCCGCAGCAGAGGCACCCTCCACCGAGGCCTGATCCGATGCACACGGCCCTGACCAGAGATCTTTTGGTCAGGGCCGTTTCACGGTCTGGTCCGAGTACTACCCTGACTTACGTCCCGACAGACATATGAGGAGGCTCGCTCACCATGGCGAACTACACCGCCGCTGACGTCAAGCGGCTCCGCGAGCTCACCGGCTCCGGAATGATGGCCTGCAAGAACGCTCTCGCTGAGGCCGAGGGTGACTTCGACAAGGCTGTGGAGCAGCTGCGCATCAAGGGCGCCAAGGACGTGGGCAAGCGTGCCGAGCGCACCACGGCCGAGGGCCTGGTCGTTTCCAAGGACGGCGTCCTGCTCGAGCTCGACTGCGAGACGGACTTCGTCGCGAAGAACGAGGACTTCCTGAAGCTCGCCGAGTCGATCGTCACGGTCGCCGCGGCAGCGAAGCCCGCCGACGTCGACGCGCTCAAGGCGCTCGAACTCGACGGCAAGACGGTCGACACCGTCATCCAGGAGCAGTCCGCGAAGATCGGCGAGAAGCTCGTCCTGAGCAAGATCGCCTCGTTCGACGCACCGGTCGCGGTCTACCTGCACAAGCGCAGCGCCGACCTGCCGCCCGCCGTCGGCGTCCTCGTCGAGTACACCGGTGAGGGCGACGCTGCTGCGGAGGCCGCTCGCGGTGCCGCCATGCAGGTCGCGGCGCTCAAGGCCAAGTACGTCACGCGTGACGAGGTCCCCGAGGACATCGTCGCCAACGAGCGGCACATCGCCGAGGAAACAGCTCGCGCCGAGGGCAAGCCGGAGCAGGCTCTGCCGAAGATCATCGAAGGCCGCGTCAACGGTTACTTCAAGGACGTCGTGCTGACCGAGCAGTCCTCGGTGCAGGACTCCAAGAAGTCCGTGAAGGCGATCCTCGACGAGGCCGGCGTCACCATCAAGCGCTTCGTTCGCTTCGAGGTCGGTGCTTCGAGCTAGTCGTGTGAGTCGTATGGCCCCGTCGGACGAGTGCGCTCGCCCGGCGGGGCCTACGTATACCGCCACCGTCCTGATGAGGCAGGATGAAGATGGCCGTCTGAATGGGTCGAGTTGGCGCGTGGGTGCGCTCGGCCGCTGTCGAAATCGACGAGTGCTGTGGAACTGAGGAGAGCAATGTCCGAACCAGCCAACGAACGTACGGGATTCCATCGAGTCCTTCTCAAACTCGGCGGAGAAATGTTCGGTGGTGGCAAGGTCGGCCTCGACCCCGACGTGGTGACCAAGGTCGCGGAACAGATCGCCGAGGTCGTGCGGTCCGGGGTGCAGGTGGCGGTGGTCATCGGCGGCGGCAACTTCTTCCGTGGTGCGGAACTGCAGCAGCGAGGTTTGGACCGCGCGCGTTCCGACTACATGGGCATGCTCGGCACCGTGATGAATTGCCTTGCTCTGCAGGACTTCCTGGAGAAAGAGGGCATCGACAGCCGCGTGCAGACGGCGATCACCATGGGACAGGTGGCGGAGCCCTACATTCCGCTGCGCGCTCAGCGTCACCTCGAGAAGGGCCGCGTCGTGATCTTCGGCGCCGGCATGGGCATGCCCTACTTCTCGACCGACACGACCGCGGCGCAGCGCGCACTCGAGATCGGCGCCGAGGTCGTCCTGATGGCCAAGGCCGTCGACGGCGTGTTCACCGCGGACCCGAACCTCGACCCGACCGCGACGATGTACACGCAGATCACGCACCGTGAGGTCATCGAACAGGGACTCAAGGTGGCCGACGCGACGGCCTTCAGCCTCTGTATGGACAACGAGATGCCGATCATGGTGTTCAATCTGCTGACCGAGGGGAATATCGCTCGGGCAGTATCCGGTGAGAAGATCGGAACGCTCGTCAAGTCATGACGCGAGTGACACGCTCGACACAGGGTTTTCTCGAAACAGAGGCAGTGACGAATCGATGCAGAACGACATGGAGGAACAGCCGTGATTGATGAAGCTCTCTTCGAAGCCGAGGAGAAGATGGAGAAGGCTGTCACGGTGGCCAAGGACGATCTCGGATCGATCCGCACGGGCCGCGCGAATCCTGGCATGTTCAATCGCATCGGAATCGACTACTACGGCGCGTTCACCCCGATCACGCAGCTCGCCAGCATCAACGTGCCGGAAGCGCGACTGGTCGTCGTCAAGCCGTACGAGGCCTCGCAGCTCGGCGCCATCGAGACGGCGATCCGGAACTCCGACCTGGGCGTGAACCCGTCCAACGACGGAAACCTGATCCGCATCTCCGTCCCCCAGCTCACCGAGGAACGCCGCCGCGAACTGGTCAAGCAGGCCAAGTCCAAGGGCGAGGACGCGAAGGTGTCCGTGCGGAACGTGCGCCGCAAGGCGATGGACGAGCTGTCCCGGATCCAGAAGGACGGCGAGGCGGGCGAGGACGAGGTCGGTCGGGCCGAGAAGGAACTCGACAAGACGACCGCCCGGTACGTCGCGCAGGTCGACGAACTGGTGAAGCACAAGGAAGCCGAGTTACTGGAAGTTTAGTCACGAGACGAGGAGTGGATCGGGGACAGTGACCGTGCCAGCAGAACACGGGACCCCAGGGGGACCCATCTCCGAGGGCGACCCCTCGGAACCGGTCTCCGAGGGTGCGCCTGCGCCGGAGGCGGCCCCGGCCGCGAAGTCGAAGGCCGGGCGTAACCTCCCCGCCGCGATCGGCGTGGGCGTCGGTCTCGGCGTCGCGCTGATCCTGATCCTCGTCTACGTGCCGCTGGTGTGGATCGGCGTGGTGGCCGTCGCGATGGCGGTCGCCACCTGGGAGGTCACCAAGCGCCTGCGGGAGACCGGGATCAGCGCCCCCCGGATCCCACTGCTCGCGGGCGGTCAGGCGATTCTGTGGCTCGGGTGGCCGTTCGGCCCGGTCGGGGTGCTCAGCGCCTTTGCGGGGACCGTGCTGGTCTGCATGGTCTGGCGGCTGTTCGACCACGGGCTGAAGGCGACACCGCAGAATTTCCTCCGGGACACCGCGATCACCGTGTTCGTCGCCTCCTGGATCCCGCTGCTGGCGTCGTTCGCCGTGCTGATGGTGTTGCAGGCCGACGGCGCCGGGCGGGTGCTGTGCCTGATGATCGGCGTGGTCTGCTCCGACGTGGGCGGCTACGCGGCGGGTGTGCTGTTCGGCAAGCATCCGATGGTGCCGGCGATCAGCCCCAAGAAGTCGTGGGAAGGGTTCTTCGGTTCGCTGCTGTTCTGTGTCATCGGCAGCCTGCTCACGGTCACCCTGATCCTCGACGAGAACTCGATGATCGGCGTGCTCCTCGGTGTCGTCCTGGTGGTCACCGCCACGCTCGGCGATCTCATCGAATCCCAGGTCAAGCGAGAGCTTCGCATCAAGGACATGGGCACCCTGCTTCCCGGGCACGGCGGCATCATGGACCGTCTCGATTCCCTGCTGCCGTCGGCGTTCGTGACGTGGCTGGTGCTCACGGTCCTCGTCTGACCGCCCTGCCGTGACCATTCCCAGCCCGAACATCTGGCACTGGCCGGAGTGGTACGAGGTCGAGAATCGCGCCCAGGACGTGGACGGGGCGATCTTCCGGCACCTGCGCGGGGCCGTGGACTGGACGGGCGGCATCGTCGCCGACGTGGGCTGCGGCTCCGGCTTCCACCTCCCGGTCTTCGCCGAGTCAGCGGCCAGGGTCTACGGAATCGAACCGCACTCGCCGCTGCTGGAACGTGCCCGCACCCGCGTGGGGCACCTGCCGAACGTCCGCGTGATCGACGGCTCGGCCGAGGGCATACCCCTCGGCGACGCGAGCGTGGACGTCGTGCATGCGCGGACCGCCTATTTCTTCGGTCCCGGCTGTGGCCGCGGAATCTGCGAGGCGATGCGGGTGCTGCGTCCGGGCGGCGCGCTCGTGGTGGTCGATCTCGATGCCACGGCCCATCCCTACGGCGAGTGGATGCGGGCCGACCTGCCGCAGTACAACCCGGCGACCGTCGAGGCCTTCTTCGCGGCGCAGGGGTTCGGCCTCATGCGCGTGGAGACGCGATGGCGATTCCCGGACCGGGAAGCGCTGCGCGGAGTCCTCGGTATCGAGTTCACCAAGAAGACGGCATCGAAGGCGTTCGCGCAGACACCCGGCGTGGCTCTCGACGTGCGCTACCGCGTGCACGTCCGCCGAAAGCCCGCCGGGCTGGAGATGCTCTGACCGGTGTCGTTACCGCGGTGCGATGTGGAAGAGCTGTGCGAGTGCGTTGATCTTCTTGGCCTTCGCCAGCTTGGGTAGGTCACTGCCGTCCCGCACCCGGGAGCCGTCCTCGCCGAGGTCCGCGATCACGTCGCGCGCCCATTCGGCTTCGGCCGGGGACGGGCTCAGTGCGTCGTTGACCGGGGCCGTCTGCGCGATGGTCATGCACAGCTTCCCGGTCATGCCCATCGAGAGGGTCAGCGCCGACGCGCGGACCAGGGCGTCGACGTCCGTGCCGAGGGTGGGGCCGTCGATCGGCGGTGCGATCCGGGCGGCCCGGCTGGCGACCGTCAGCCGGGAGCGGGGATAGGCCATCGCCAGCGGCGAATCGTCCATCCCGGTGTCGCGACGGAAGTCGCCGCTGCCGAACGCGAGCCGGAACGTGGCCTCCGTCCGGGCGATCTCGGGTGCCGCCTCGAGTCCCATCGCGGATTCGACGAGGGCGAGCACCTTCGTGCCCTCGGGGAGCCGCTCGGCGGTGGCGTCGACCTGCATTCCACTCTCGGTCTTGGCGAGCATGACGCCCTCGAGCCCGGGAACACCGTTCAGGGCTGCCAGATCGTCCGCCCAGTAGGGGGTGGTGGCGTCGTTGATCCGCACCCACGCGCGGCGGTTCTCGCCGAGCCAGGCGACGACGTCGGCGCGCGCCCGGGGTTTGCGGTCGGGGGTGACGGCGTCCTCGAGGTCGAGGATCACGGCGTCGGCGGCGCTGGCATGGGCCGCCTCGAAACCCTCGGGTTTGCCGGCGGGAACCAGCAGCCAGGATCGTGCTTGTTCAGCCGCGATACGCGGTGCCACAGTCGTCTCCATGTCGGCCTTCACAGTCGTGCCGTTCCGGTGATATCCACGACAGTAATTCTGCTCGCTCAGTGTCTGCGCAATCCACTTGCGTAACTAATGTTCAGTTAGAAATTACTGTTCAGGCGCCGCTGCCGGTTCGCTGCCCGACGGATCTGGATGATGCGGACCCCGCCCGCGAGGGCCATGATCACCGCGCCTGCGATCGCCGCGAACAACAGTGTGACGCCCAGCGGGAGGGTGAATTCCCAGGCGAACATTTCGAGGGTCACGCTGTCGAGGTTCTGCAGGATGAACACGAGAAGCAGTACCAGAACGACGATTCCGATCACCAGACCGGTCCACGTGGCGCCCACCCGGGTGTGCTTGATGCCCTTGCGGCGTGCGACGTCGGGATGCTCGGCGCCGGCCGGTGTCGTGTGGGAGTGCGGCGGGTCGGTGGGCACCGGACCGGTGCTCGGACCATGGTGTGCCGGAACGTCCGGAGGGAAGTTCGAGGGGTCGTCCGGTGTTGTCGACATAAGTTGATCTTCACCCACCTCGGCGGGTTCCGCATGCGCATCGGGCGGCGAAACGACGTCGATCAGGCATCCGCACGACAACGACCCCCGAATCAATGGGACAATGGAGAAACTATGGCTGTCTCGCTTCCCCTCGTTTTCACCGCGCCCCGGCGTGGGATGCCGCCCAAGCATCTCGCGGACCTCGACTCCGCCGAGCGGCGGGAGGCCGTCAAGGAGCTGGGTCTGCCCGGGTTCCGGGCCGACCAGCTGGCCCGGCAGTACTACGCGCGGCTCGAGGCGGATCCGGAGAAGATGACCGATCTCCCCGCCGCCGTGCGTGAGCAGGTGGGCGCGGCCCTGTTCCCGACGCTGCTCACCCCCGTCAAGCACCTGGCCTGCGACGGCGGAGACACCCGCAAGACGCTCTGGAAGGCGAACGACGGGACGCTGCTCGAAAGCGTCCTCATGCGCTACCCCGACCGCGCGACGCTGTGCATCTCCAGTCAGGCGGGATGCGGAATGGCGTGCCCGTTCTGCGCGACCGGTCAGGGCGGGCTGCAACGCAACCTGTCGACCGCCGAGATCGTCGACCAGGTGCGTGCGGCCGCGGCCGCACTCCGCGACGGTGACGTCCACGGCGGTCCGGGCCGGTTGTCGAACGTCGTCTTCATGGGGATGGGGGAGCCGCTCGCCAACTACAAGCGAGTGGTCGCCGCCGTCCGTCGCATCACGTCACCCGCCCCCGACGGTCTCGGGTTGTCGCAACGCTCCGTGACGGTGTCGACGGTGGGTCTGGCGCCCGCGATCCGCAAGCTCGCCGACGAGGACCTCAGCGTGACGTTGGCCGTGTCTCTGCACACCCCGGACGACGAACTGCGCGACACCCTCGTGCCCGTGAACAACCGCTGGTCGGTGGCGGAGGTCCTCGACGCCGCCCGCTACTACGCGGACAAGTCCGGCCGGCGCGTCTCGATCGAGTACGCGTTGATCCGGGACGTGAACGATCAGCCGTGGCGCGCCGACCTGCTGGGCAAGAAGCTGCGCAAGGCGCTCGGACCGTTGGTGCACGTGAATCTCATTCCGCTGAACCCCACACCGGGCAGTGAGTGGGACGCGAGCCCGAAGCCGGTGGAGAAGGAATTCGTCCGGCGCGTGCTGGCGCAGGGTGTGTCCTGCACCGTGCGGGACACCCGCGGCCAGGAGATCGCGGCCGCCTGCGGGCAGCTCGCCGCCGAGAACTGAGCGTCTGCCGAACAGGCAGAAACGACGAACCCCTCGCCCGAGTGATCGGGGCGAGGGGTTCGCTCGTGGTTCGTGTTACCGGGGCTTGCGCCGCAGGACGATGTCGCGAACGAGGATCAGGACCATCAGGGCCGCGCAGCCGATCAGCCACAGGTCCTCGACCAGGCCGGTGTGGTTGCCGATGATCATGAGCAGCAGGAACACGGCGAAGAACCATCCGAAGAACCGGAACGTCTTCGGCGCCTCACCGCTCCAGCCCCATGCCGCCGACGGGACCTCCGCGGTGTCGATGTGTGCGGCCACGATGGGGTCGCTGGACGAGGGCTCCAACTGGGTACCGGCCACGATCGATCCTCCTGCAGATTCGGTTGCGCTACTCGACATATCGTGACATACGACTGCCCGTCGTATGTAGCGGGGCCATCCGTGGCGGACCGTCCGCATTTCATCAGGAACAATGGGTGGGTGGATGAAAACAGGCCCACTCGCGTCCTGCTGCTCGGCAGCACAGGTTCGATCGGTACCCAGGCGTTGGAGGTGGTGGCCGCCAATCCGGACAAGTTCACGGTGGTGGGACTCGCGGCCGGCGGCGGAAACGTCGAACTGCTGAACCGGCAGATTCGTGAGACGGGTGTGTCCTCCGTCGCAGTCGCGGATCCGCGGGCGGCCGCATCGCTGGATCGGCCCGGCGTGCTGAGTGGACCGGACGCCGTCACCGAACTCGTGCGGACCACGGAAGCGGACGTCGTGCTCAACGCGCTCGTCGGTTCGCTGGGACTGGAGCCGACCCTGGCCGCGCTCGAGTCCGGTGCGCGGCTCGCCCTGGCCAACAAGGAGTCGCTCGTCGCCGGCGGCCCCCTCGTCACCGCAGCGGCGGCCCCGGGACAGATCGTGCCGGTCGACTCCGAGCACTCCGCGCTGGCCCAGTGCCTGCGGGGCGGCAGCGCGGACGAAGTGGATCGGCTGGTTCTCACCGCCTCGGGCGGACCGTTCCGCGGCTGGACGGCCGATCGGCTCGAATCGGTCACACCCGAGCAGGCCGGTGCCCACCCCACGTGGTCGATGGGGCCGATGAACACGCTGAACTCCGCGACACTCGTCAACAAGGGCCTCGAACTGATCGAGACCCACCTGTTGTTCGGCGTCGACTACGACCGGATCGACGTCACCGTTCACCCGCAGTCCATCGTGCACTCGATGGTCACGTTCACCGACGGGTCGACGCTGGCGCAGGCCAGCCCACCCGACATGAAACTCCCGATCGCCCTGGCGCTCGGCTGGCCGCACCGGGTGGCCGGCGCCGCCGCAGCCTGCGACTTCAGCACGGCGTCCACCTGGGAATTCGAGCCACTCGACTCGCAGGTTTTCCCTGCCGTCGACCTCGCCCGCGAGGCGGGCAAGGGTGGGGGATGCCTCACCGCGGTCTACAACGCTGCGAACGAGGTCGCGGCTCAGGCATTCTTGGACGGGATCATCCGGTTCCCGCGCATCGTCCGCACCGTCGCCTCCGTGCTGTCCGAGGCGGACGAGTGGTCGGCGCCACCGGCTACCGTGGAAGACGTACTGGCCGCCGACGGCTGGGCACGTGAGCGAGCACGTCAGCTCGTGAAGCAGGAAGGCTAGAACTGCATGGTGTTCGCAGTGGGCGTTGTTCTCTTCGCCCTCGGGATCGCGCTGTCGATCGCACTTCACGAAGCGGGGCACATGTGGGTGGCGCAGGCCACCGGCATGAAGGTCCGCCGGTATTTCATCGGTTTCGGACCCAAGATCTTCTCCTTCCGCCGCGGTGAGACCGAGTACGGGCTCAAGGCGCTTCCGCTCGGCGGGTTCTGCGACATCGCCGGGATGACGGCGCTGGACGAACTCGAACCGGACGAAGAAGACCGGGCCATGTACAAGAAGCCGACCTGGAAGCGCCTCGCGGTGATGTCCGGCGGCATCGGCATGAACTTCGTCCTCGGGCTCGTGCTGGTCTACGTCCTCGCCGTCGGGTGGGGGCTGCCCGACCTCAACCGGTCCACCGACGCGGTCGTCGGCTCGGTCGGGTGCGCGGCGCCGACCCAGGGTCCCGGCCCCGACTACGCCCTGTCCGAGTGCACCGGACCGGGCCCCGCCGAGCAGGCGGGCATCAGGACCGGCGACGTCATCACCGCGGTCGACGGCAAGGACACGCCCTCGTTCGCCGACGTGGCCGCCGCCACGCGTTCGCTGTCCGGTCCGGTGGACTTCACCATCGAGCGGGACGGCGAAGAGCAGACGATCGTCGTCCCGGTCCAGCAGGTGCAGCGCTGGGTGCAGGAGGAGGGGGAGAGCGAACCTCACGAGGCGACGGTCGGCGCGATCGGCATCGGCGCGACCCCGAGCGTCGTCGAGCACTCGGCCCTTTCGGCGGTGCCCGCCTCGTTCGAGTTCACCGGCGACATGTTCGTGATGACCGCCGAGCGGCTGGTGCAGATGCCGAGCAAGGCCGTCGACCTGTGGCACGCGGTGACGGGCGGCGAACGCGACCCGGAGACTCCGATCTCCGTGTACGGCGCCAGCGTCATCGGCGGTCAGATCGCCGAACAGGGCATCTGGGAAGCGTTCGTGCTGCTGCTCGCGAGCCTGAATTTCTTCCTCGGGATGTTCAACCTCCTGCCGCTGCTGCCGCTCGACGGCGGGCACATGGCGGTCACCGTGTACGAGCGGGTCCGGGACTGGTTCCGCAGCAGGCGCGGCCTTCCCAGCGGGGGGCCCGTCGACTACATGAAACTTCTGCCCGTCACCTATGTGGTGATCGTCATAGGCGGCGCATACATGCTCCTCACCCTGACCGCCGACATCGTCAACCCGATCAAGCTCTTCCAGTGATCGCTAAACTCGGACTTGAAGCTACGAAAGAAGGCACCCACGTGACCAGCCCTGTCGGATTGGGTATGCCCGAAGGCCCGGCCGCCGTTCTCGCACCCCGCCGCAAGACTCGCCAGCTCCAGGTCGGAACTGTCGGAGTCGGCAGCGACTTCCCGGTATCCGTGCAGTCGATGTGCACCACCAAGACCCACGACGTCAACGCCACCCTGCAGCAGATCGCCGAACTCACGGCGTCGGGCTGCGACATCGTCCGTGTCGCCTGCCCGCGGCAGGAGGACGCCGACGCGCTCGCGACCATCGCGAAGAAGAGTCAGATCCCGGTCATCGCCGACATCCATTTCCAGCCCCGGTACATCTTCGCTGCCATCGAGGCCGGCTGCGCGGCCGTCCGTGTGAACCCCGGCAACATCAAGGAGTTCGACGGACGCGTCAAGGAGGTCGCGAAGGCCGCGGGCGACGCAGGCATCCCGATCCGCATCGGCGTCAACGCCGGTTCCCTCGACCCGCGGCTGATGCAGAAGTACGGCAAGGCCACGCCGGAGGCGCTCGTCGAGTCCGCGCTGTGGGAGGCGGGACTGTTCGAGGAACACGGGTTCGGCGACATCAAGATCTCGGTGAAGCACAACGACCCGGTGATCATGGTCGAGGCCTACCGGCAGCTGGCGGCGCAGTGCAACTACCCGCTGCACCTCGGGGTGACCGAGGCCGGTCCGGCGTTTCAGGGCACGATCAAGTCGGCGGTGGCGTTCGGTGCGCTGCTGGCGGACGGCATCGGCGACACCATCCGGGTGTCGCTGTCCGCCCCGCCCGCCGAGGAGATCAAGGTCGGCACGCAGATCCTGCAGTCGCTGAACCTGCGACCCCGGAAGCTCGAGATCGTGTCCTGCCCGTCGTGCGGGCGCGCCCAGGTAGACGTGTACACGCTCGCCGACGAGGTCACCGCCGGTCTCGAGGGCATGGAGATCCCGCTGCGCGTGGCCGTCATGGGGTGCGTCGTCAACGGTCCCGGTGAGGCCCGCGAGGCCGACCTGGGTGTCGCGTCCGGCAACGGCAAGGGGCAGATCTTCGTCAAGGGCAAGGTCATCAAGACCGTGCCGGAGGCGCAGATCGTCGAAACCCTCATCGAGGAAGCCATGCGGATCGCCGAGGAGATGGAGGGTGATGCGACGTCCGGATCACCCGTCGTGACGGTCAGCTGAGTCGGCGCAGGCAGCGGGCGACGAAACGTCTCCCGTTTCCGGCGAGTTCATGGCAATCTGGTGGGCAGGTCCACTAGCTGACAAGGTTGGGTAGATGCTCAAGCTCCTCGGTGCCAAACAGTTGAGCAGTCGGGACGCAGCACACGTGCTTCGCGTTCTCGACGCCGATCCTGTCGCCGCCTGCATGGTTGCCGCTCGCGTAGAAGAGGGCGGCATCGATCCCCGGATGATCCACGGAGAGTTGTGGAGTCGGGGCGGGCCGCTTGAGTCGTTGTGCTTCTCGGGCGCGAATTTCGTGCCGCTGCGCGGCAGCATCGACGACATGCGGGCGTTCGCCGACCGCGCCTGTCGCACCCCGCGCATGTGTTCGTCGCTGGTCGGCCGGGCCGAACTGACGCTGCCGCTGTGGGAGATGCTCGAGATGGATTGGGGGCCTGCCCGCGAGGTCCGGCCCGACCAGCCGCTGCTGGCGCTGGCGAGTACCCCGCAGTGCCGCCCGGACCCCCTGGTCCGGCAGGTGCGGATGCACGAACTCGAGCAGTACCTGCCTGCCGCGGTCGCGATGTTCATCGAAGAGGTCGGCATCGATCCGCGCGCCAACGACGGCGGACGAGGGTACCGGCGCCGCGTCGCCAACCTGATCGCCGCCGGCCGGGCGTGGGCCAGATTCGACGACGGTCAGGTGGTGTTCAAGGCCGAGGTCGGCTCGGTGTCCTCGCGGGTGGGGCAGATCCAGGGTGTGTGGGTGCATCCGATGTATCGCGGGCACGGGTTCGGGGCGGCGGGTACCGCGACGGTCGCGGAGGCCGTCATCGCGGAGGGCCGCATCGCCAGCCTCTACGTCAACAGTTTCAACACGGTGGCCCGCAGCGCGTACGCGCGCGTCGGCTTCAGCCAGGTCGCGACGTTCGCCACAATTCTTCTGGACTGACTCGCTGTCCGCTTACCGGGTCGGCGGTGTCCGCCGACATAGCATGGGCGGCGATGAACCTGCGGCCATATTCTCGCTTACGCGTCGTCCAGTCGATCGCCCTGTGCGGCGCCGCTGTGCTGACGGTGGGTCTCACGGCGTGCACGCCGAGACCGGAAGGTCCGGAACCGGCCGCGCAGGCGTTTCTGACGGCCTTCGCCGAGCAGGATTCGGAGGAGGCCGCCGATCTGTCGGATCGTCCCGACGTTGCCCGCCAGGCCCTCGAGTCCGCGTGGACGTCGCTGCAGGCCGAGTCTCTCGACGCCCGGACGACGGACGTTCACGTCAGCGGTGACACGGCCACCGTCGGGTACACGTACGAGTGGCATCTGCCGAAGGACCGGGTGTGGACGTATTCGGGTGAACTTCAGATGGGGCGGCGCGGCGGCGACTGGGCCGTGCGCTGGAGTTCCACCAACGTCCACCCCCGGCTGGGGGACCGGCAGACTATGTCGCTGCGTTCCACGGCCGCCCCGCGGGCGCGGGTCAACGAGCATTCGGGGTCGGACGTCCTCGTCCCCGGCGTGGTGTACCGCGTGAAGTTCGATGCGGCGCAGTCGGGCAACGTGATCGGCAGTGCCCAGTCCCTCGCGTCGGCGCTCGCCACGTTCGACAACACGCTCACTGCGCAGTCGATCGCCGAATCGGCGACGGCGGTCAAGGGCGACTACCTCGTCACGAGGCTGCGGTCGGACGACTACGAACAGGTCGCCGGCGTGCTCGGCGCCATTCCCGGTGTGAGTGTGTCCGACGAGGCGGATCTCGTGGCCACCGACCGGAACTTCGCACCCGATCTGGTCGGTCAGGTGAAGAAGACCGTGATCGACGAGGTCGACGGCAAGGCCGGCTGGAGTGTGGTGACGGTGAACCAGAACGGTGTGGACACGGACGTGCTCACCGAGACGGCGCCGCAGACTTCCCCGTCGTTCTCGATCAGCCTCGACCGTCCCATCCAGATCGCCGCGCAGAACGCCGTCAATGCTCGCACCGACCAGACGATGATGGTCGTCATCCAGCCGTCGACCGGCGACGTCCTGGCCGTCGCGCAGAACAAGGCCGCGGACAGGGACGGTCCGGTCGCGCTCACCGGCCTGTATCCGCCCGGTTCGACGTTCAAGATCATCACCGCGGGCGCCGCGATCTCGTCGGGGATCGCGACACCCGACACGATGGTGCCGTGTCCGGGACGCATCGAGATCGGTGAGCGCAGCGTTCCGAACTACAACGAATTCGCGCTCGGCACCGTGCCGATGGCCACGGCGTTCGCCCGCTCCTGCAATACGTCGTTCGCGAAACTTGCCAGCGAGATGCGTCCCGACGCACTGTCGGTCGCTGCGTCGCAGTACGGAATCGGCCCCGACTACGAAGTGGTGGGCCTGCCGACCGACTCGGGGTCGGTGCCGCCTGCCGAGGATCTGGTGCAGCGAACCGAGGACGGATTCGGTCAGGGCAAGGTGGTGGTGAGCCCGTTCGGGATGGCGTTGGCCGCCGCGACCATCGCACACGGTTCGACGCCCGTGCCGCGGTTGATCGCCGGACGGGAAACCACGATCGACGGCGAGCATCCGCAGATCAGCCCGGAGATGGTCGACGGGCTGCGCGGAATGATGCGTCTCGTGGTGACGAGCGGTACCGCGGAGCGGATCGAAGACCAGGGCGAGGTGTACGGCAAGACGGGTGAGGCCGAGGTCGAGGGCGGTTCGCACGCCTGGTTCGTCGGCTACCGCGGCGATCTCGCGTTCGCGACGCTGGTGGTGCGCGGCGGCAGTTCCGACAACGCCGTCGCCGTCACCCGCGACATGTTCGCCGCGCTGCCCGAGGGGTACTGACGCGGGCCGCTGTCCACCGATCGGGGGACGCGGAATTCATCCTGGTCAGGGGCTGATCGGTGGACAGACGCTGCCGCCGGTGCGGTCCATAGTTGGTTGCAGACGGAAGAACCCGCACAGTCGGGATCGAAAAGCCAACGTGGACAGGAAGTCGGACCATGACCATCAGTGCAGAAGTGAACGGCCTGGAGACAGCGAACGGTACCCGGAGGGTGTTGTTCGTCGGGCGCCCGGGCGCCGGCACCGAGCTGACGCGGTGGGTTGCGTTGCGGCAGTGGGCTTCCGACCGCGGAATCGAATCGATCAGCGATTGTGAGGGTGACGTCGTCTGCGCGATCGTGACCGAGGACGTCCTGGACGGACTCTGCTCGCCGTCCGATGCGATGGCGATGCAGCTGGCGCGGGCTCGAGGGGTGCCCTGCGTCGGCGTTCGCGACGCACATGTTCTCGAGGATGCGGTCTGACATGGGCTTCGAGATTATCGAGCGCGGCGAGACCCTGGTGGCCGGTCTGCCCGTGCGAAGCCCCCAGCGCGCGTTGGGGAAGCTGAGCGACCCTCGCCTGGACCGCGCATGGACGAGAGTGCTCCACCACGAGGTCGGGGGGCCGCTCGCCTCCACCTACATCGACTTCGCTCCCGACGTCGAGTCGTATTACACCCAGATCGTCGGGTACGAGTGTGCGACGGTGGACGACGCCACGCGGGGTCACGTCATTTCGCGGATCCCGCCCGGCACGTACGCCAAGTTCTCCTCGCGGGGAATGTTTCCCGACGTGATGCTGCGGCTGTGGGCGCAGGTCAGCGAGGCGGAGACGAACGGCGACATCGAGCGGACGTACACCGGTGACCTCGAAGCGTATCCCCACGCCTACGCCGTGGACCTGTACATTCCGATCCGCGTGGACGAGTCCGGGGCGCCGTCGAGTGCGATGGGTGAGAAGCGATGATCGAGATCGTCAAGCGGCAGGCCGAATCGTTTGTGGGCCTGACCATTCCCGAAGGCAAACCCGGGCGTCCCGGGCCGGGCCGGGAACTCGTCGACTACACGGTGGAACGGATCAGGGATCGGGGGATCTCCGAGATCTTCGTCATCTACGCGGCGTCCCCGCCGCCGCGCACGTTCACGGTGGTCGTCGGATATCCGTGCGATTCGCCCGACAAGATGGAGCCCGGCGACGTCCTGGTCGGCGTACGTGCTGGCTATTTCGCCCGATTCTGTTGCGAGGACGAATCGGAACCGGATGCGCTCGCCGAGACGTGGAGCGTCGCCGACTACGCGGCGGCGCGCGGCCGGATCGAACGTGCTTTCACCGAGGACCTCGAGGTGCATCATCCGGACGGGTCGGTCGATCTGTTCCTCTCACTGCACTGAGCGGCGACCGGGCGGGTCACTCGTGCTCGGCGAGTTTCTCGGGGTCGATCCGGGGCCCGCCCTTGCCGAGCCTCTTGTTCACGAGGACGGTCCCGGCCCACAGCACGACACCGATTCCGAGGAGAACGCCCGCGATCTGGTACTGCACCGCGGGACGGTCGGCGAAAGGAGTGACGAGGAAGCCACACGTGAGGGCGCCGATGATCGGAAAGATGGTCGGCACCCGGAAATGCTTGTGCTCCACCGGCTGTTTGCGCAAGACGAGCACGGTGATGTTGACGATGGTGAACACGCCCAGCAGCAGCAGCGCGGTGGTGCCGCCGAGTTCGGGGACCTCACCGACGAACGTGATGAGGCCGAACGCGAGGATCGTGGTGAAGACGATGGCAACGTACGGTGTGCGCCGCGTGGCGTGAACCTTGCCGAGCGGGGGAGGCAGGACGCCCTCGCGGCTCATGCCGTACAGCAACCGGCTCGCCATCAGCATGTTGATCAGTGCCGTGTTGGCGACGGCGAACATGGTGATGAACGCGAAGATTCCGATCGGGAACCCGGGCGCTCCGGCCTGAACGACCTTCAGCAGCGGAGTGTCACCCTCGCCGAGCTCGCTCACGGGTACGAGGGCGATCGCGGTGATCGACACGAACACGTAGATGCAGCCGGTGATGATCAGGCCGGTCAGTAGGACCTTGGGGAAGATGCGGCTCGGTTCCTTGCATTCCTCGGCCATGTTGACCGAGTCCTCGAACCCGACCATCGCGAAGAACGCCAGGGCGGTTCCCGCGACGACCGCGCCGAGTGCGGATCGGTCGCCGGTGTCGAACGTTGCCACCCGGGAGAAGTCGCCGTCGCCGACGCCGAGGGCCCACAGCCCGATCATGATGATGATCAGGAGACCGGACAGCTCGACGCAGGTGAGTACGACGTTGGTCTTGACGCTCTCGCTGACCCCGCGGAAGTTGACGAGACCCACCAGCGTCATGAAGCCGAGACCGAGCAGGGTGATGCCGATCCCGGTGGAGAAGTCGAGGTCGAATGCCTCCACGAAATTGGCGGCGAACGCCCGCGACGCCGTCGATGCGGACGTGATTCCCGAGCACATCACCGCGAACGCCACCATGTACGTGAGGAAGTGCACCCCGAACGCCTTGTGCGTGTACAGCGCGGCGCCCGCGGCCTTCGGGAACTTGGTGACCAGCTCCAGATAGCTGAATGCGGTGATGATCGCGACGACGAACGCCACCAGGAACGGCAGCCACACCGCGCCCCCGACCTGATTGGCCACCTTTCCGGTGAGCGCGTAGATACCGGTGCCGAGGATGTCTCCGACGATGAACAGCAGGAGCAGCCCTGGGCCCATCACCCGCTTGAGGCTCGGCTGTTCGGGCGAATTCGAATCTGGTGCATTCGAACTCGTGGCGTCCGCTGTCGATCCCATGATCCACCGCCTTTCGCTACCGCCTGCGTCCCTCGTTCGAGAAGACTGTGTTCGCTAGGGGAGCAGCCCGAGCCTGCGCGCGGTGACCACCGCCTCGTGCCGCGACCGTGCGTCGAGCTTGCTCATGGCACTGCGCAGGTAACTCTTGACCGTCTCGGGTCCCACCGAGAGGCGCTGTGCTGCTTCGCTGTTGGTGCATCCCAGGGCCACGTGGGACAGGACGTCGATCTCACGTGGGGTGAGGTGGACGCCGGGGTCCTCGTCGCCGCCGTCGGCGTCCGGACGCAGAATGCCCGCCAGTCGCTGCGACAGCCCGCGGAGACGGGCCTGCAACGAGGTGTCGGCGACGGTCTGTGCCACACTCCGCAGCTCCGCGTGGATGTCGCGGAGCTCCTCGGTGGTGGCGCCGCCGGCACCGCCCACGTCGAGCGTCTTCATCATCTCGAGGCGGCGATCCACCTCGTCCCGGATGGCGATCTCGGTGCCGAGGCGCCGGGATGCCGCGACGACGATGTCGGCGGTGCGGTCGCCGATCGGTGCGCAGTCGCGGATGGCGGCGTAGAGCACGGCGCGCGAGCTGCCCCGCACCATGACCGGCACCGCGAGGATGGACCGGAGTCCCTCACTGAGGACGGGCCGGTCGTAGTGGTGGGTAATGGTCGAGGAGCGGCCGTAGTCGTTGACCGCCACCGGTGTGCGCTGGGCGACCACGCGGCCACCGAGACCGGAACGCGAGGGGATCGCGAGGCCCTTGAGGTTGTTGGTGCGAGTGCCGACGAACTCGCTGAGGTGCAGTGTGCCGTCCTGGACCTCGCCGCCGAACAGGACCGGCGCGACGCCGTGAGCTGCGATGGAGCGCAGCTCACCCCGAAGTGCGTCCCCGTCCCGAGGGCGCAGCAGCGACGGTGCACGAGCAACCAAGTCGGTCACCCCTTTCCGGGGGTAGTCACAGCGGTCTGTGAGCTAGATCATAACCGTAGTGAGTTCGGGCGACGGCCCGACCATCTGTCACGGGCCATGAGAGCACAAGGAGTACCGCATGACCACCGATCCCACCGCACGCGTGCGTGAGCTGCTGGACCAGTACGACACGCCGACGGCGTCCGCCGCGGAACTGCTGTGTGATCGACACCCCGCCGACGACGTGGCATTCACCGTCGTCGAATCGGATCTGTCGTCGACGGACCTCACCTACGGCTACCTGCGCGAGCAGTCGACGCGATTCGCCGCCGCACTCGCGGACCTCGGCGTCGAGCCCGGTGACCACGTCGCGACGCTGATGGGCAAGTCCGCCGAACTGGTCGTCGCGCTGCTCGGCATCTGGCGGCGGGGTGCCGTCCACGTTCCCCTGTTCACCGCGTTCGCGCCGCCCGCGATCGCGTTCCGGCTGGGTGCGAGCGGGGCGAAGGTCGTGGTCTCCGACGCCAACCAGCTGGACAAGCTGACTCCCGGGGAGGACATCCCCGCGGACGCGTCCTGGCAGGTCGTCGTCGTGGGCGGGGCCGGCGCCGACGCGCTCGACTTCGCGACGCTCGTGGAGTCGCACGACGCCGCGGATGCGAAGGGGGCGGCCGTCACGGTCGGCGGTGACGGACCCCTCGTCCAGTTGTTCACCAGCGGCACGACCGGCACACCGAAGGGGGTGCCCGTCCGGCTGCGGGCCCTCGCGTCCTTCCACGCCTACCAGGAGTTCGGCCTCGACGTCCGCAAGGACGACGTGTTCTGGAACGCCGCCGACCCCGGCTGGGCCTACGGCCTCTACTACGCCCTGCTCGGACCCCTCGCCGCGGGCACCCGCAGCATCCTGCTGCACGCCGGATTCTCCGCGCCCCTCACCTGGCAGGTGATGGAACGCTTCGGCGTCACCAACTTCGCCGCCGCGCCGACGGTCTACCGCAGCCTGCGGGCCGACCCCACGCCGATCCCCGAGACGGTGACACTGCGACGCGCGTCGTCGGCGGGTGAACCGCTCACTCCCGATGTGATCTCGTGGGCCGAGGCCAACCTGAACGTGTTCGTGCGCGACCACTACGGCCAGACCGAGCACGGCATGTTCATCGCCAACTCCTGGGCCGACGGACTGCGGGAAGAGGTGCGCGACGGGTCCATGGGCAAACCGCTGCCGGGGTGGGCGTGCGCCGTGCTCGAGGACGACTCCGACGCGATCGCCCCGCCGCGGACCCCCGGCCGGGTGGCGATCGACACCCTGGGCAGCCCGCTGATGTGGTTCACCGGCTACGTCGACGCCCCGGAGAAGACCGCGCAGCGGTTCACCGCCGACGGTCGCTGGTACCTCACGGGCGATGCCGGGCAGACCGACGAGGACGGCTTCTACTTCTTCTCCGCCCGCGACGACGACGTGATCATCATGGCCGGCTACCGGATCGGGCCCTTCGACGTCGAGAGTGTGCTCGTGATGCACGACGAGGTCGTCGAGGCTGCGGTCGTCGGGATGCCCGACGAGTTGCGGGGTGAGGTGCTCGAGGCGTTCGTGGTCCTGCGCGACGGCGTCGACGGGACCGACGAACTGGAGGTCGAGCTGCAGACGCTGGTGAAGAAGAAGTTCGCGGCGCACGCCTACCCGCGCACCGTGCACTTCGTCCCCAACCTGCCGAAGACCCCCAGCGGCAAGGTGCAGCGCTACCTGCTCCGCCAGAAGTAGGCCCTCCGGGCCCGTGCGCCTTTCCGGTAGCTCCAGCTACCAGAAAGGCGCACGGGTGCGTCAGCGCCTGCGGAGGCGGCCGACGACCAGCAGGGCGAGGAGGGTGACCGCCAGCAGCAGGGTGGTGTCGGCGGCGAGGAACACCTGACCGCGGTCGGTGAGCCCGAAGATGCTCACCGGCAACGTCTTCCATGTTGCCGGGTACACCATCACGGTGGCGCCCAGTTCGCCCATCGACAGCGCGATCGACAGGCCCGCGGCGGCGCCGAGCGCTGGAAGCAGGAGTGGCAGTGTGATCCGCAGCAGGACGCGGGTGGGACCGGCGCCGAGGGATTCGGCCGCCTGCCGGTAGGCCGGGTCGAGCCGGTCCAGTGCCGCCGACACGGCACTGAACGTGAAGGCCAGCACGAGGATCGTGTGTGCCAGGATCACGATCCACTTGGTTCCGCCGAGCAGGAGCGGTCGCGAGTTGAACGTGATCAGCAGGCCCAGACCGATCGCCACGGACGGGATCGCGATCGGCAGGTGAAAGACGGCGTCGGTGGTGCGGCGCAACCACGTCGGCGCCTCCCGCGCAGCGAGTGCCGCCCACGTCCCGACCGCCAGCGCCAGCGCGCCCGCGACGAACGCCGTCTGCAGGCTGACGGTGAGGCTGGCGAGATTCTCGTCGGACAGCGCCGCCGCGAAGTTCCGGCCGCCGAGGTTCGAGGGCAGTGGGCCCGTCCAGGATCCGGCCAGCGCGGCAGCGATCACGGTGACGATCGGTGCCGCGAACACGACGGTCACCACCAGGGCGAACAGGCTCAGGGTCAGCGCCCTAGATCTTGTCGTCCACAGCAGCACGGCTGCCTCCCGTCAGCTTGGCGAACACGAATCGGTACGTGCAGTACAGGGTCAGCGACAGCGCCACCTGGATGGTGGCGATCACGGCGGCGCCCGGCAGGTCGAACGTGACGATGCCGCGCGTGTAGATCAGGACGGGCAGCGTCACCACGTCCTTGGCGCCCGTGAACAGGACGATGCCGAACTCGTTGAGGGTGAGCAGCAGCACCAGCGATCCACCCGCCAGCAGTGCGGGCCATGCCTCGGGCATCACCACGGTCCGGAGTACCCGCAGCGGCGACGCCCCGAGACTGGCGGCGACGTCGAGTTGTTCGCGGGGGATCTGGGTGAACGCGGCGAGCAGGGGGCGGACGACGAACGGCGTGAAGAACGTGATCTCCGCGGCGATCACCCCGAGTGGGGTGCCGAGGAAGTTCAGCGGTCCGTCGGTGTCGCCGGTGATCCGCGCGATCAGCGCGTTCACTGCCCCGGCCGTGCCGTAGAGGAACGTGAACGCCAGCGTGATCAGGAACGAGGGCAGCGACAGCACCGCGTCGATCAGCCGTCCCACGACCTTCGATCCCGTGAACGGGACGAACGCCAGCACGAGCGCCAGGAACGTGCCGAGGATCAGGCAGCCGACGGTGGAGAGGGCGGCGATCTGCACCGTCCGCCACAGCGCGGTGCGGAACAGTTCCGACCCGAGGACGCCGGACCAGTTGTCCAGACCCGAACCGGTTTCGGAGTCGAGGGATTCGGTGAGTACCCGGGCCATCGGGTAGGCGGCGAATCCGAGCACGAGTAGCAGGGGTGGGAGCGTCCACGCGATGCCCCGCCACCGGACCGGCTCGGGGCGGGGTGGGGCCGCGGCGGGCGGACGCTCGAGTGTCGCGGTCATGTCGCCGGCACCAGGACGCTGCCGTCGGACGGGAACTGCACGCCGACGACGGTGCCCGGAGGGCGCTGGTCGTGCCCGGGCACGTCCGCGTCCACCTGCACTCCCTCGAAGTCGTCGACGGCGAGCGTGATCCGCGTGGTCGATCCCCGCCACACCGTCGAGACGATCCGTGCCGAGAACGAACCCCGCGCGCCGGGCGCCGTCAGCGTCACCGCATGCGGGCGGACACACAGGAACGCGGGCAGGTCCGACTCCCATTCCACGTGCCCGATGTCGGGTTGAGGGGCGGTGGCAGTGACGGGCACCCCTCCGATCGACACGAGCGCCGACGTCCCGATCACCCGGGTGACGGTGCACGGCAGCAGGTTGGCACCGCCGAGGAATTCCGCGGTGAAACTGCTCGGTGGCCGCTTCCAGAGGTTCTCGGCGGTGTCGATGTCGGCGAGCCGGGAGTTCCGCATGACGGCGATCCGGTCGGCCAGCGCCAGCGCCTCGCTCTGATCGTGCGTGACGTAGAGCATCGCGGTGTCGGGCAGGGCCGCACGCAGTCGCGAGAGCTCACCGAGCATGCTCTCGCGTAGTTGTGCGTCCAGCGCGGCGAGTGGTTCGTCGAGCAGCAGGACTGCGGGCCGGATCGCGAGGGCCCGCGCGATCGCGATCCGCTGCTGCTGTCCGCCCGACAATTCGCGGGGCAGGCGTTTGCCGTAGGCGGCCATGCCGACCATGTCGAGGGCCTCGGCCACCCGCGCGCCGATCTCCGCGCGTGGCACCCGTTGGCAGCGGAGGCC
Source organism: Rhodococcus sp. A14 (assembly GCF_011603105.1). NCBI lineage: Bacteria > Bacillati > Actinomycetota > Actinomycetes > Mycobacteriales > Nocardiaceae > Rhodococcus > Rhodococcus sp. A14. Next base: position 194,620 of record NZ_JAAOQS010000001.1, read on the forward strand.
GAACGCGACGTTGTCGGCCACCCGCATGTGCGGGAACAGCGCATAGGACTGCACGACGACGCCGATTCCCCGTTTCGCGGGCGGTAGGTCGGTGACGTCGCGGGATCCGAGCCGCACGGAACCCGAAGTGGGGCGAACGAATCCCGCGAGCGCCGCGAGCGCGGTCGACTTCCCGGAACCGCTCGGGCCGAGCAGGGCCACCGTCTCACCGCGGCCGACGCGCAGGTTGAAGTCGATCAGGGCGTGGGTGACGCCCTTGCCGCGGCCGTAGCCCACGGTGACGCGGTCGAACGTGATGGCCGGCGCGGAGAAGTCGGTGGCTCCGCGGACCGCGGTGGTGTGCGACGGGTGTGCCCGCCTGGCTGGAAGTCCCGACACGATCAGCTCCCGGTGGCCTTCTGGTACGCGGCGACGTCCGAATCGAGTTCGGTGAGTATGTCGTTCCAGTTCGGCGACCACACCTGGACCCCCTGCAGTGCCCGTGCCGGGGCGCTCTCGCCCGCCGCGGCGCGCACGTCCTCGCGGACCGGCATGCCGAGCGCCTCGTCGGCGACCGTCTTCTGCGACTCCTCGGAGAGCAGGAACTCCATCAGCTGCCTGCCTTGCTCGCTGCGGGGCGCCCCCTTCGCCAGACCCATCACGTACGGCAGGGCGACGGTGGTGCGGGTGCCGTCGGCGGCAGCGGGGAAGAAGAGCGCGAATTTCGAGCCGTCGTCGGCGATCGACGTGAGGTTCATCTGCACGTCACCGTTGGCCACGAGCAGTTCGCCGTTGCTGACCTTCGGCTGCAGCTTGCCGGTCGAGGACGACGGTCCCACGTTGTTGGCCTGCAGCTTCGCGAGATAGTCGAGCGCGCCCTCCTTGCCCCTCAGATGCTGGAGGAGCAGTAGCACCGCGGTGCCGTCACCGGCCTGGCCGGGGCTGGAGTATTGGATCTTGCCCTCGAACTGGTCGGACAGCAGGTCGTCCCAGGTCCGGGGAGCAGGTGAGGCCGCCGGGTTGGCGATGAAGGACAGGTAGTTCTCGACGACGGGAACGTAGTGACCGGCGGCGTCCTTCTCCGCCGCGGGAACCGCGGAGGTGTCGACACCGCTCGGAACGAGGAGTCCCTGGGAGTCGGCCTTCTGGATGAACGGCGGCAGCGTGACGACGACGTCGGCCTGTGGGTTCGACTGTTCCTTCTCGAGACGGGAGACGACTTCGCCGGATCCGGCCTCGACGAGGTTCACCGCGATTCCGGTCTGTGCGGTGAAGGCGTCGAAACGCGACTGGTACCAACCGGATAACCCGTCGGCGCTGTACACGGTGACCGTGTCGGTGCCCGAATCGGCGGCGGTGCCGGTTCCGCCGCAGGCGGTTCCGAGGGTGAGGAGGGCCGCGGCCAGCGCGGCCGCGACGATCCGGGGACGAAGACGCATGGGGTGTTCCTAACGATGAGGGGACTGTGAAAAGGAGCTTGCCGTTTGGTCTAGACCATTGGGCCACCGCGTGGAGAACGGCAGGTGAACAATTGGTATAGACCATTTTTCGGGTACGCTCGGCCGCATGAACGACGACGGCAGCGCGTCCGGAGAGTCCGTGCTGATCGATACTGTCGGGGCGCTGTGGTCGCTGCGCGGCGTCTACGACGGCGAGGCGATCGACGAACTCGACCACGCCCTCCAGTCCGCGGGGCGGGCAATGGACGACGGCGCCGACGACGAGTTGATCCTCGCCGCCGCACTGCACGACATCGCCCGCAGTCCCGCGCTCGGGTTTCCCGACGACTGCGCGCACGATCGCGAGGCACGTGACTGGCTCACGCCGCGATTCGGGGAACGTGTCGGGTGGCTCGCCGGGGCGCACGTCGCGGCCAAGCGCTATCTGGTGTCCACCGAATCTGGTTACGCGGCAACGCTGTCCGACCAATCGGTGGCCACGCTGGAAAAGCAGGGCGGTGCCGCCGTCGACGCCGAGTTCACCAAGCATTCCTACTGGCCCGACGCCGTCCGGCTCCGGCGTTACGACGACGCCGCGAAAATTCCCGGGGCGCAGGCCCCGAGCGTCCACGACGTGATCGCCGTCGCGCGCAGGGTGCGGCTCGCGGTGTTGCCCACGCCATGACGGAAACGCCGAACGTCCCCAAGTACTACCGGGTCCGCACCGAACTCGAGTCGATCCTCGCCGAACTCGAGGTGGGGGACGCGATCCCTGCGGAGCGGGAACTGGCCGTCCGGTTCACGGTGTCCCGCGAGACGGTGCGGCAGGCCATCCACGAACTGCTGGTCGAGGGTCGCGTCGAGCGTCGCGGCCGCGGCACCGTCGTCGCCAGCCCGAAGCTCGTGCAACCGCTGTCGTTGCGGTCCTACACCGAGGGTGCGGTCAGCCAGGGCCGGGTGCCCGGACGCGAACTGGTGACGTTCGAGGAACTCGGCGCCGACGCGGATCTCGCCGAGGGGCTCGGTCTCGCGTTCGGAGCGCCGGTGATCCACCTCGAACGCGTCCTGCTCGCGGACGACGAGAAGATCGGGCTCGAAAGCACCCATCTGCCCGCCGACCGGTTCGGGGCGATGGCGCGCCGATTCGATCCGGGTACCTCGCTGTACGCGGCGATCCGCGAGACCGGCGTGGTGTTCGCGTCGGCGACCGAGCGGATCGAGACCGTGCTGGCCTCCCCGCGGGAGGCCGCGCTGCTCGACTCGACCACCGCGATGCCGATGCTGCGGCTCCATCGCGTCTCGCTCGACACCGACGGCGTGCCGATCGAACGGGTGCGTTCCCTCTACCGCGGCGACCGGATCGCCTTCCTCACCACACTGCGGGAGTGACGTCGACGCGCCCGACGGGTCCGGAGGCGCCCGGGCCGTGCACGGGGCTAACCTGGTACCCATGTCTGTCCGCACAGCACTGAGCCCCGGAACCGTGTCTCCCGTCCTCGCCGTACCGGCGGGGATCGAGCGTCCCGAGTACGCGTGGAAGCCCACGGCGAAGGAAGGCAACGAGCCGTGGGTTCAGACCCCGGAGACCATCGAGGCCATGCGGGTGGCGAGCAAGATCGCCGCCCAGGCCCTGCAGGAGGCCGGTAAGGCGGTGGCGCCGGGTGTCACCACCGACGAGCTCGACCGCATCGCGCACGAGTACATGATCGATCACGGCGCCTATCCGTCGACGCTCGGCTACAAGAGTTTCCCCAAGTCGTGCTGCACGTCGCTGAACGAGGTGATCTGCCACGGCATCCCCGACTCGACGGTGATCCAGGACGGCGACATCGTCAACATCGACGTCACCGCCTACATCGGCGGCGTGCACGGAGACACCAACGCCACGTTCCTCGCCGGGGACGTTGCCGAGGAGAACCGGTTGCTGGTGGAGCGGACCCACGAGGCGACGATGCGCGCCATCAAGGCCGTCAAGCCGGGCCGCGCGCTCAACGTCATCGGCCGCGTCATCGAGTCGTACGCGCACCGCTTCGGCTACGGCGTGGTCCGCGACTTCACCGGGCACGGCATCGGCACCACCTTCCACAACGGACTCGTCATCCTCCACTACGACGAGCCCTCCGTGGACACGGTCATCGAACCCGGCATGGTGTTCACGATCGAACCGATGATCAACCTCGGCGACATCGGCTGGGAGATCTGGGACGACGACTGGACCGTCGTCACCAAGGATCGCAAGTGGACGGCTCAGTTCGAGCACACCATCGTGGTCACCGAGACCGGCAACGAGATCCTCACCCTGCCTTGAGCGAGGGCCGGTGGAAGGGCGCCCTGCTCGTCGCCGGCACCACGTCCGACGCGGGCAAGAGTGTGCTCGTCGCGGGACTGTGCCGGATGCTCGCGCGGCGAGGTGTCCGAGTGGCGCCGTTCAAGGCGCAGAACATGTCGAACAACTCCGTCGTCACGCTGGACGGCGGCGAGATCGGCCGGGCGCAGGCCCTGCAGGCCGCGGCCTGCGGACTGGAGCCGAGCGTCCGCTTCAACCCCGTGCTGCTGAAACCGGGTAGCGACCGCACGTCGCAACTGGTGGTGCGCGGCCGCGCGGTGACGTCCGTCGGAGCCCGCGACTACATCGAGCACCGGCAGCACCTGCGCGCGGTGGTGGCCGAGGAACTGGCGTCGCTGCGCGCCGAGTACGACGTGGTGATCTGCGAGGGAGCGGGCTCACCCGCCGAGATCAACCTGCGAGCGACGGACCTCGCGAACATGGGGCTAGCCCGGGCCGCCGACCTGCCGGTGGTCGTCGTCGGCGACATCGACCGCGGTGGAGTGCTCGCCCACCTGTTCGGCACCGTGGCCGTACTCGCACCGGAAGACCAGGCGTTGATCGCGGGATTCGTGATCAACAAGTTCCGCGGCGACGTGTCGTTGCTGGGGCCGGGCCTCGAGCAGTTGACGGCCATGACGGGACGTCCGACGCTCGGGGTGATTCCCTTCGCCGAGGACCTGTGGCTCGACGCGGAGGATTCGCTCGGTGTGGTGGGGGACGCCCCGGTCGGACGTCCGGCACCACCGATCGGCGACGACTGGCTGCGGGTGGCCGCGATCCGCCTGCCCCGCATCTCCAATTCGACGGACGTCGAGGCGCTCGCGTGCGAACCCGGGGTGTCGGTGCGCTGGGTCACCGACCCGTCGCGGCTCGAGGACGCCGACCTGATCGTCCTGCCCGGAAGCAAGTCGACCGTGTCGGATCTGGAGTGGTTGCGCCGCAACGGCATCGCGGATGCGATCGCCGTGCACGCGAAACGCGGCGGTCCGGTGCTCGGCGTGTGTGGCGGTTACCAGATGCTCGGTTCCGTGATCGTCGACGACGTCGAATCCGGCCGGGGCGCGGTGCCGGGCCTCGGACTGCTCGACCTCGAGGTCGAGTTCGCCCCGGACAAGGTGCTCGCGCAGGTGCGCGGCGACGCCCACGGAGTTCCGGTGTCCGGGTATGAGATTCATCACGGCCAGGTGCGGCGCAACGGCGACCAGCCGCTGCTCCACGCGGGCAGCGGCGCCGCGGAAGGCAGTATCCGCGGCGCCGTCTACGGCACGCACTGGCACGGACTGCTCGAGACCGACCGCTTCCGCCGGCTTCTGCTGGACGACGTGGCCGAACACGCGGGGAGAACCGGTTTCGTCACCGCGCCGGACACGGATGTCGCCGCGATCCGGGCGGCTCAACTCGATCTGCTGGCGGACCTGGTGGAGCAGAATCTCGATCTCCGCGCCCTCGCGGACCTCCTCGGCGCGGGCGCCCCGGAAGGTCTCCCGGCCATCGCGTCGACCCTGGTGCGCTAGGCCGTCGCGCGGCGGACGAGCGCCCACGCCGCGACTATCCCTGCCGCCGCGGCCAGTGCCGGAAGCCACACCAGCGGCACCGACCGGGGCACGTCCGCAAACCAGTGGCCGATGTCCGGCCACCACTGCTGCCACGTGATCACGAACGCGGCGGCGCCCGCGGCGAGGAGAGTGCCGACGCCGAGCGTGAAGAGCCCCACCACCCGCCACCGGTGATGCAGTGCGCCCAGGAACATCCCCGCCGCCGCGGTCAGCGACAGGAAGGCGAAGTCGGCGCCCAGCTGAATCGCCGGGTCGGACGTGAAATAGTTGGGTATCGCGAACATCCGCATCCCCACACCCCAGCCGCCGGTGGCCTCCTCGATCAGCGACAGTCCGTAGAGCATCACCCCGAACACGAGAACCTGGACGGCGGCGACGATCAGGGTGGCCGCGAAATAGTCGCGCCGGGTGACGCTCATCCCCAGTGCGAACGGGAACGTCTGTGTCATGGCCTGCAGGTAGAACGCGAGGGCGATCCCGAACAGGGAGAAGACGCCGCCGGTGAAGTTGGTATCGCTGCCGGTGTCGCCGACCATCGCGAAGATGGCCGCCGCGATCGTGAACGACGCGACCAGCACGCCCAGTGGCCACGCGACGAGCAGGGGCCAGGCGACGGTGTGGATGCGGGAGACGGTCAGGACCCGGGTTGTCATCGTGCCTCCTCCTTGGTGGCCGTGGTGCTGCGGACCACGAGTTGTTGAAGGCTGAGCGGCTCGAAATGCAGGCCGTCGTCCACCGCCCGGTCCCGTTCGGAGTCCGACAGGCTGGCCTGCACGGTCGCCCGTTCGTGATTCCCCAGCGATTCACGGTGCAGGACAGTCTTGTTCGAGGTGAAGTCGGCGACGAGCGAGGCCAGGCCGGAGACGACGACGGCGCCTTCCCGAAGCGCGTCGGTGTCCTCGTCGAGGACGATCCGTCCCTTGTCGATCAGGATCACGTGTTCGATCAGGTCGCTGACCTCGTCGATGAGGTGTGTGGAGAGCACGACCGTGCGCGGGTGTTCGGCGTAGTCGGCGAGAAGCCGGTCGTAGAAGAGGTGCCGTGCCACCGCGTCGAGGCCGAGATACGGCTCGTCGAACAGGGTGAGCGGTGCGCGGGAGGCCAGACCGACCGTCACACCGAGCGCGGACGTCATGCCCCGCGACAACTTCTTCACCTTGCGGCACAACGGAAGATCGAAATCCTCCAGCAGTGTCTGTGCGAGTTCCTCGTTCCAGTGGGGGAGTAGGTGCCGTGCGGTCGCGAGGACGTGCCCGACCCTGAAGTCGTCCGGGTACTTCTGGCTCTCCTTGACGAAGCAGACGTCGGTGAGTACCCGGGAATTCTCGTGCGGGGCCTGACCGAAGATCTCGACCACACCCGAAGTCTGGAACTCCTGCCCGGTGAGGATCTGCATGAGCGTGGTCTTGCCGGCCCCGTTTCGGCCGAGGAGGCCGTAGATCTTGTTCTCCTGCAGGGAGAAGTCGATCCCGTCGAGTGCGACGAAGTCGCCGAATCTCTTGCCGAGGCCCCGCGCCGAGGCGACCGTCTTCGTGTCGAACGCTGTGCCGATCATCGTGCTCCCTCCCGTTGGTCGAGCATGGTCTTGAGTTCGGCGATGCTGACGCCGAGTTTGTCCGCCTCGGTGACGAGCGGATCGATGAACTGGCGCGCGAACCGCTCGCGTCGCCGGAAGCGCAGCGCGTTCCGGGCGCCGGAGGTGACGAACATTCCGATTCCCCTCTTCTTGTAGAGGATCCCGTCGGCGACGAGCTGATTCAGTCCCTTGGCTGCGGTCGCCGGGTTGATCCGGTGAAAGGCGGCGAGCTCGTTGGTCGACGGCACCTGGCCTTCCTCGGGAAGGGTTCCGTCGATGATCGAGTTCTCGATGAGCTCTGCGATCTGCTGGAACAGCGGTCTGCCGTTGTCGATCATCGACGCCCGACCCGCCGGTTGATCGGTTCATTACTCATGTAATGAACCATAGAACCGGGGAGGTCCGAGCGCAAGACGTCGCCGATCGCGTAGTTTTTAGCCCATGGAACTGACGCACGTGGCGGTGGGAAATGGAACCTGCACGGTCCGCATCGACGGACCGGAGAGCAAACACACCGTTCTCCTGCTACCGGGGGCCGGCGACGGACCGGATGTCTACGACGGCGTCTGCGAGCGCCTGCACAATTCCGATCTGCGCACGATCGTGCCCGAGGACATCACCGGTCTCGACGAGACGACGATCATGGCGCTGCTCGACGAACTGAAGGTCGGGTGGGTCAACCTCGTCGGCAGCCGGGAAGGAGCCGAACTGGCGTGGTCGCTGGCGGCTCGCCAGTTCGGACGCTTCGCCAGCCTCGTGGTCGCCGACCGGGGGCATCCGGCCGCACCCGACGGCGCCGGTGCGGTTCGCGGATCCGACTGCCCGCCCGTCGAACTCCCCACGACAGTGATGATCGGCAGCCCCGACCGGCGTGCCGAGGCGGACGCGAGCGGACGCTTCGTCTACTCCGACTTCCGCGTCGTTCAACTCGACGACGTCACCAACGTCCCGGCGGCCGCGGCGGCCGAGCTGGCCACCGAGATCGTTCTCCGCACCAGCCCCTGGTAGATCCCGGCCCCACGCCGAGCACGACCGTGCTCAGCGTGGGGCGTACATGATGACGGCCATGCCCAGCAGGCAGATCAGGGCGCCCGAGACGTCCCAGCGGTCCGGGCGGAAACCGTCGGCCACCATGCCCCAGATCAGCGAGCCCGCGACGAACACCCCGCCGTACGCGGCGAGGATGCGGCCGAAGTGGGCGTCCGGCTGCATCGTCGCGACGAACCCGTATGCCCCGAGCGCCGCGACACCGGCGCCGATCCAGATCCGGCCCCGGTGCTCGCGGACGCCCTGCCACACCAGCCAGGCGCCGCCGATCTCGAACAGCGCCGCGACTGCGAACAGCGCGACGGACTTGGCGACCGTCACTCGGCCGGTAGGTCGAGGCCGAGGAGAGCGTTCTCGACGACCTCGGGCAGCGCCGGGTGGATCCAGTACTGCCCCCGCGCCATCTGCTGCGCCGTCAGCCCGAAGCTCATTGCCTGGATCAGCGGCTGGATCACCGTGGACGCCTGGGCGCCGATCACGTGCGCACCGAGCAGCCGCCCGGTGCCGCGTTCGGCGATCACCTTGCACAGGCCCTCGTCGTCCTCCATCGCCCACCCGTAGGCGACGTCGCCGTACGCCTGCACCTTCACCGTGATGTCCCGGCCCGCCTCCCTGGCCTCGGCCTCGGTCAGCCCGACGTGCGCGATCTGCGGGTCGGTGAACACGGCGGCGGGAACGAACCGGTGGTCCGCGGCGCGCAGACCCGACGTGTCCTTCCACGCGTCCTGCAGGAGATTGTGCTGAACGACTCGCGCCTCGTGATTGGCGACGTGCTTGAGCTGGTACGGCGAGGAGACGTCACCGAGCGCGAACACGCCTTCGGCACTGGTCCGTTGGTAATCGTCGACCACGACGCGTCCCTCGTCGTCGAGGTCGATGCCACCGGCGGCGGCCCCGATGGCGTCCCCGTTCGACTGCCGCCCGGTCGCCACCAGGAGAACGTCACCCGAGACGACGGTGCCGTCCTCGAGTTCGACCGCGACGCCGTCACCGTCGCTGCGCACGGCTGCGACGGCGCTGCCGCGGTGCACGTCCCATTTCTTCTGGGCGAGATCCGTGAACCGGCGGGAGACGTCCTCGTCGAGGTGCCGCAGCAGGTGAGAGCTACGCGCGATCAGCGACACCCGGGTGCCCAGCGCGGAGAACACGTGTGCGAACTCGGCGGCGATGTATCCCGCACCGATGATCACCATGCGCTCGGGCAGCTCCGGCAACCGCATGATGTCGTCGTTCGTGTAGTACCGCACGCCGGATTCCCGGACCACGTCGGGGATGATCGGGCGGGATCCGGCCGCGATCACCACCTGATCGGCGGTGACGACCTCCCCGGTTCCGGTGTCGAGGGTTCGTGGGCCCACGAACGTCGCGTGCCCGCGGAACAGCGTGGTGTTCGGGCTGTCCTCGGCGCGGTAGCGCTCCCCGCCGGCCGAGATCGGGTCGATGCGGCCGAAGACCCGTTTGACGATGTCCGGCCAGCGCACCCCCTCGAGCTCCGCGTCGACGCCGTACTTCGCGGAATTGCCGACCGTGCGGGCCACCTCCGCGGCGTAGACGAACATCTTCGTCGGGATGCAACCCACGTTCAGGCACGTCCCGCCGAACGTGCCCTCCTCCAGGATCGCGACCGTCTTGTCCGCGAACCGATCGTCGGGCAGCGAGTTGCCGGACCCCGAACCGATGATCGCCAGATCGAAATGTGTCATCGGTTGGCCTCCGCGGCGTTGTGGCCGTGCAACCAGTCGAGCCAGAGGTCCACTTCGGCGAACGCCTCCGCCCGGGGCTGGTCGGCGGACAGGAACACGTCGTGCCGGGCGCCCGCGATGGGCACGATCGTGGTGCGGTCGCCGAGGCACCCCGCCCAGCGGGCGATCTGCCGGACGTCGAGGACGGCGTCGGCCGTGTCGACCCTGGGGTCGTACCGCGGCGCGAAATACGACGCCTTGGATCGGAGGACCAGGGCGGGAACCCCGATGTCGAGACCCCGGTGCAGTTGGGCATGGCCGCGGCGTACCGCGCGCAGCCACCCGAACGTGACCGGGAAACCGCTCAGCGGCTTCCAGTCGAGGTTGTAGTTCCAGATGCCGTTGCCCTCCACGTGCAGGCTCACGCCGTATGTGTCGAGCCCGGTCTTCGGGATGATCGACTTACGTTTGACGCGCCCGAGCGCATCGACGGCCACCGTCCCCACGTTCCGCAGGTACGACGGACCCTGCAGGTCGAACCACGGGCTATTGAGGATGACCCCGCTGATGCCGAGTGCGGCGGTGCCGCCCGGCTTGCGCTGCAGGCGGTGCAGCCACAGCGGCAGAACCAGACCGCCCGTCGAATGCGCGACCAGCAGGACCTCGCCGTCACCGGTCTGTTCCCGGACCTGGCGCAACGCCTCGTTCAGTTCGGCGTCGTAGAGTGTCAGATCGGAGACGAAGTGCGGCGTCTGGCCCGGTTCGAGCGAGCGCCCGCACTTGCGCAGATCGAGTGCGAAGAACGCGTAACCCTGTTCGGCGAAGTGCTCGGCCAGGTGCTTCTGGAAGAAGTAGTCGGTGAATCCGTGGACGTACAGCACGGCGCGGCCGGTCTTCCTCGTCTCCTGCGCGGGCTGGTAGCGGATCAGCGTCGCCTTCACCTCGCCCTCGCCGTCGGGGTCGGTGCCGAGAGGGATGGTCAGCTGTTGATAACCGTCGCCGAGAACGTCGGGAGCCCATGTAGTCACAGATCACAATCTAATGTGCGATTCGGGGGCGCGGGGAGGCGCACAATTGGGGCAGGTGATTCTCGCTCATACGCGCGGGTAACCTATCCGGCGAACACGGCAGGCGTATGCGCGTACGGCTATGGACAAGGAAGTCGATACTCCAGTGTCAGATCAGAATGCGGTAGAGACGAAAACGGATGTAGTGCTGGTGGGCGCGGGCATCATGAGCGCGACGCTGGGGGCGATCCTGCGTCAGGTGCAGCCCGATTGGTCGATCACCACATTCGAGCGGCTCGACGCAGTAGCCGCCGAGAGCAGCGACCCGTGGAACAACGCGGGCACCGGCCACTCCGCGCTGTGTGAGCTCAATTACACCCCGCAGAACGCCGACGGCACCGTGGACATCACGAAGGCCGTCAACGTGAACGAGCAGTTCCAGGTGTCGCGGCAGTTCTGGGCGCACGGCGTCGAGAGCGGTGTGCTGACGCAGCCCAAGGAGTTCATCAACCCCATCCCGCACGTGAGCTTCGTGCACGGCGAGGCCAACGCGAAGTACCTGCGGGCCCGCTACGACGCCCTCGCCGGTCACCCCCTGTTCGCGGGTATGGAGTACATCGACGCCCCCGACGAGTTCACCCGTCGCCTGCCGTTGATGGCGAAGGGCCGCGACTTCAGCGATCCCGTCGCTCTCAACTGGACCCAGGACGGCACCGACGTCGACTTCGGCGCCCTGACAAAGCAGCTTCTCGGTTACGTCGGCGCGTCCGGCGGCGTCGTCCACTTCGGGCACGAGGTCACCGACCTCACCAAGCAGTCCGACGGCACCTGGGTGGTCAAGGTCACCAACCGCCGCAACGGTGTGAAGAAGGTCGTGCGCGCCAAGTTCGTGTTCGTCGGCGCCGGTGGCGGTGCGCTGCACCTGCTGCAGAAGTCCGGCATCGAGGAGGCCAAGGGCTTCGGCGGGTTCCCCGTGAGCGGCGCGTTCCTGCGCTGCACCAACCCGGAGCTCATCGACCAGCACCGCGCCAAGGTCTACGGCAAGGCCGCCGTCGGCGCGCCGCCGATGTCGGTTCCGCACCTCGACACTCGCGTGATCGGCAACAAGCCCGGACTGCTGTTCGGCCCCTACGCCGGCTGGTCGCCCAAGTTCCTCAAGCAGGGCCGCGTCACCGATCTGCCCAGTTCGGTCAAGCCGAACAACCTGCTGTCGATGCTCGGGGTCGGCGTCAGCGAACTCGGTCTCGTCAAGTACCTGATCAGTGAGCTCGCGATGTCCGAGGCCGGCCGGATCGAGACCCTGCGGGAGTTCGTCCCGAAGGCGCTCGGCAAGGACTGGGAGCTGATCACCGCGGGCCAGCGCGTCCAGGTCATCCGTCGAGCCAAGGGCAAGGGCGGTGTCCTCGAGTTCGGCACCGCGGTCGTCAACGCCGCCGACGGCAGCATCGCCGGACTGCTCGGCGCGTCGCCGGGTGCGTCCACCGCGGTGCCCGCCATGCTCGACGTGCTGCAGCGCTGCTTCCCGACCCAGTACGAGTCGTGGAAACCGAAGCTCCAGGAAATGGTTCCGTCGCTGGGCATCAAGCTCTCCGACGACACGGCACTGTTCTCGCAGGTGTGGGACTGGACGTCGAAGGTGCTCCAGCTCGACACCAGCAAGGTGGAGGACGCGTCGGTCGCGGTCTGATGCACCGCCCGGCCCGGGTCCACGGGCGCGCACACTTGCCGGTGCTGTGCGATAGTTGCCTGTCATGACGGCAACTGCAGCACTCAAGCGTTCGTGGGCACTCGATCTCGACAACAAGACGCTCTACGAGTTGCTCAAGCTCCGCGTAGAGGTCTTCGTCGTCGAGCAGGCGTGCCCGTACCCGGAACTCGACGGCCGTGATCTGCTGGTCGAGACCCGCCACTTCTGGCTGGAACAGGACGGTCAGGTGGTCTGCACCCTCCGGCTCCTCGAGGAGCACGCCGACGGCACCACGTCGTTCCGCATCGGTCGGCTGTGCACGTCGCGGCCGGCGCGCGGTCAGGGACACACGACGCGTCTGCTGCGCGCCGCGCTCGCCGAGGTCGGCGACGCGCCGTGCCGCATCAACGCGCAGACGTATCTGGTGGACATGTACGCCAAGCACGGTTTCAAGCCGGACGGCGAGGAGTTCGTCGAGGACGGCATCCCGCACGTCCCCATGCGGCGCGGCGGCGGTGCCGCCCATGGTGTCGGCGGCGGTGCCGCCCATGGTGTCGGCGGCGGTGTCGCGTACGAGGTGGCGGAGGCGGCCCCGTCGAACGCCGGGCAGTAGGCCCCGACTAGGGTCGTCAGGTGAATGTCCGCGGGGAAGTCCTGTTCGAATCAGGCGCGGTCCCGCCACTGTGACGGATCTCTGACCGGCTGCCACCACCCTGGTTGCCGATCCGGTCTCCCAGCCAGATTGCCGCGGCGTTCGTACCGGCCAAAGCTCTCGGCGAGGAAACCGGGACGTGAAGGGATGCAGCGTGCGTACGGATCGTGAAGTGGACCAGGTTCGACCCGACTTTTCGTGGGGATTCCCGTTCAGCGCGGTGGTCGGTCAGGACCGGTTGCGGCTGGCCCTCATCCTCTGCGCGGTCCATCCCGGTATCGGCGGCGTCCTCGTCCGCGGTGAGAAGGGGACGGCCAAATCGACGGTGGTCCGCGCTCTCACCGCGCTGCTGCCGGCGGTGCACGACGAGCACGGGACCCGCCCGGCGCGACTGATCGAACTGCCGGTCGGAGCCACGGAAGACCGCGTCGTCGGTTCCCTCGACCTCGAGAAGGTCCTGCGCGACGGTGAGCGCGCGTTCCAACCCGGACTGCTGTCGGCCGCCCATCAGGGTGTTCTCTATGTCGACGAGGTCAATCTTCTGCACGACCATCTGGTCGACGTGCTCCTCGACGCGGCGGCGATGGGCCGCGTCCACATCGAGCGTGACGGCATCTCGCACTCGCACGCCGCGCGGTTCGTGCTGGTCGGCACGATGAATCCTGAGGAGGGCGAGCTCCGGCCGCAGCTCCTCGACCGGTTCGGGCTGGCCGTCGACGTCGCTGCGTCGCGGGAGGTGGACGTGCGCATGGAGGTGGTCCGGCGTCGACTGGACTTCGAGCGTGACCCCGCACGGTTCGCCGAGCGCTACGCCGAGCAGGACGCCGCCTTGGCCGCCGCCATTCTCGAGGCCCGCGACCGGCTCGACTCCGTCGAGCTCGACGACGTCGAGTTGCGCCGAATCTCTTCTCTCTGTGCGTCGTTCGACGTGGACGGCATGCGCGCCGATCTCGTCCTCGCCCGGACCGCGACCGCGCACGCAGCATGGCGGGGCGCCGGCGCCGTCACGGCGGAGGACGTGCGGGTCGCGGCCGAGTTGACCTTGCCACACCGCCGCCGCCGGGATCCGTTCGACGAACCCGGCCTCGATGAACAGCAGCTCGACGACGCTCTCCGTCAGGCCGACGACGACGCCAGGTCCGGTGCCGAGGAACCGCCGGAGCAGGAGCCGGGACCTCCGCCCGGGACCCCGCCCGGACCGGACGGCGGGGACACCGACCCCGAGGGGCCCGACGATCCCGACGGGCCCGGAGGCGGGGCTCCGGCACCCCCCGAACGCCCGGCCGGGCCGACCGGCACCCAGTTCACCACCAAACTCCTCGAGGTACCCGGAGTCGGCGAGGGCGCGCCGGGCCGGCGTTCCCGTTCGCGCTCCTCCCGCGGTCGCGCGGTGCGCTCGACCGCCGAACAGGGGCACGGACTCCACCTGGTGGGCACGCTCTTCGCCGCCGCCGAGCGGCAGGTGGCCCGCGGCCGGAGCGCTGGTCGGATGATCCTCGACTCCGCCGATCTGCGCGGGGCGATTCGCGAGGGCCGCGAGGGCAACCTCGTGGTGTTCGTCGTGGACGCTTCCGGGTCGATGGCGGCCCGTGACCGATTGTCGGCTGTCACCGGTGCCGTCGTCTCACTGCTGCGCGACGCCTACCAGCGCCGCGACAAGGTGGCGGTGATCACGGTTCGCGGACGCGCCGCGGAACTGGTCCTGCCGCCCACGTCGTCGGTGGACATCGCCGTCCGCCGCCTCCGCGGAATGAAGACTGGCGGCAAATCCCCACTGGCAGAAGGATTTCTGCGTGCGCGTGAGGTCGTGTTGCGGGAACGTCTCCGCGATCCGCAGCGTCGCGCGCTCGTCGTCGCACTGACGGACGGGCGGGCGACGGGCGGCAAGGACGCACTGCACCGGGCCAAGGTGGCCGCGGGGCTGCTCGCCGACAGCTCGGTCGCGTCGGTGGTCGTCGACTGCGAGACAGGCATGGTCCGGCTCGGGCTGGCCGCGGAGCTGGCCCGCCGGCTGCGGGGCGGCTACGTCCGCCTCGGTGAATTGTCCGCGCAGCAGGTCGCGGGCGTCGTCCGCGCCGCAGCGTGATCCGGACGCGGATTCGGTAGGGGAGAGAGAAGACACATGCCCAAGGGTGTTCCCGAGAACGTTCCGAACGACGGCCTCACCACACGTCAACGACGCAACGCTCCCGTGCTCGCGGTCCACACCGGACCGGGCAAGGGGAAGTCGACGGCCGCGTTCGGTATGGCGCTGCGTGCCTGGAATCAGGGATTCGATGTCGGCGTGTTCCAGTTCGTGAAGAGCGCCAAGTGGAAGGTGGGGGAGGAAGCAGCCTTCCGCGCCCTCGGCAAGCTGCACGAGGACACCGGCGTCGGTGGGGCGGTGCAGTGGCACAAGATGGGCGAAGGCTGGTCGTGGACGCGCAAGCACGGCAGCGAGGAAGACCACGCCGCCGCGGCCGCCGAGGGATGGCGCGAGATCGCCCGCCGGCTGGGAGCCGAGGAACACCGGTTCTACGTGCTGGACGAGTTCACGTATCCCCTGAAGTGGGGGTGGGTGGATGTCGACGAGGTGGTCGAGGTCCTGCAGAACCGCCCCGGCAACCAGCACGTGGTGATCACGGGCCGCGACGCCCCGCAGGCACTGATCGACGCCGCGGATCTGGTGACGGAGATGACCAAGATCAAGCATCCGATGGACGCCGGCCGGAAGGGCCAGCGGGGCATCGAGTGGTGACCACGCTCTCCGCGGCGCCCGCGGTGGTCATCGCAGCCCCCGCATCGGGTAGCGGAAAGACCACCGTCGCAACCGGTCTGGTGGGAGCGCTGCGTGAGTCGGGCTGCGCGGTGGCACCGTTCAAGGTCGGCCCCGACTACATCGACCCCGGATACCACGGGCTCGCGGCCGGACGGCCGGGACGCAATCTCGACCCGGTCATGGTGGGCGCGCAGCGGATCGCCCCGCTGTACCGGCACGGCAGTTCGGGATGCGACCTCGCGGTCGTCGAGGGCGTCATGGGCCTGTTCGACGGCAAGATCGACGCCGCGTCGCAGGAGCCGTCGGCCGAGGGATCGACGGCCCAGGTGGCGGCTCTGCTCGGCGCCCCGGTCGTGCTCGTGGTCGACGCCCGCGGGCACAGTCAGAGCCTGGCCGCGGTCCTGCACGGCTTCTCCACCTACGACACCGGGGTCCGCATCGGCGGGGTGATCCTCAACCGGGTGGGAAGTCCGCGGCACGAACAGGTACTGCGGCAGGCATGCGAGCGCGTCGGACTTCCCGTGCTCGGCGCCGTGCCGCGGATGGCCGAACTGGAGGTCCCGTCCCGGCACCTCGGGCTGATCCCGGCGGCGGAGCACGGAGCCGACGCGGTCGACGCCGTCGACGCGATGACCCGATTGGCCGCCCGCCACCTCGACCTGCCCGCCATCCGCGCACTCGCGGCCTCGGCGGTCGACGGGCCGGTGTGGGACCCCGCCGCCGAGGTCGGGCCGATTCCGTCCGGCCCGCGCCCGACCGTGGCGATCGCCGGGGGCCGGGCGTTCACGTTCGGGTACGCCGAACACCGCGAACTCCTGGGTGCCGCCGGTGCCGACGTGATCACGTTCGACCCCCTGCACGATGCGTTGCCGTCCGGCACGAGCGGCGTGGTGCTGCCCGGTGGTTTCCCCGAGGAGCACGCCGTCGCCCTCGCGGAGAACTCCGCGCTCCTGACACAGATACGCGCACTCGCGACAGCGGGGGCGCCGATCCATGCGGAGTGCGCCGGTCTGCTCTACCTCGCCCGAAGCCTCGACGGGCACGCGATGGCCTCCGTGGTCGGGGTCGACGCCTCGTTCGGGTCCCGTCTCACGCTCGGGTACCGCGAGGCGGTGGCGGTCACGGACTCCACACTCTTCGCGGCAGGTGAGCGGGTGGTCGGCCACGAGTTCCATCGCACGTCGCTCGCCGCGGCCGAGGCGGACGGCTTCGCACCGGCCTGGGGCTGGCGACCCTGGGACGGCGACCCTGCGCGCGAGGGTTTCGTGCGCGGCGGCGTGCACGCCTCGTACCTGCACACGCACCCCGCGGGTCACCCGGAGGCGATCACCCGTTTCGTGGCCGCGGCCCGGACCTTCGCCGCGCATGGGTGACGTCAGCGTCGGCGTCGGGTTCCGTGCGGCAGCGGGCAGCGCGGACGTCCTGGCCGCCGTCCGGCACGTGCTGACGTCCACGAACCTGGGTCCGGACGCGACACTGGACTGCCTGTGCACCCTCGACCGCAAGGCCGCGGATCCGGCTGTCCGCGATGCGGCAGCGGCCTTGGGTGTCCCCGTCCGCGGATTCGCCGTGGGGGAACTGGCCGCCGTCGATGTGGCGAACCCGTCGGACCGGGTGCACTCGGCGACGGGATCGCCGAGCGTCGCGGAAGCGGCGGCGGTGCTCGGCGCGGGCGGAGGGCCCCTGATCATGACCAAGTGGTCCGCGAATGGCGTCGTCGTCGCGGCAGCCCGTAAAGTTTCGTAGGTTCGAGACGAGACGTGCAGGATTTTCTGGAGAAACGGGGAGAGCGCGTGACTGCTGCCACCGGAGACGAGACCAACTACCTGGTCGGACTCAATTTGGCCGATCGTCGTGTGGTCGTGGTCGGTGGCGGAACAGTGGCACAGCGCAGGCTCGGGCTCCTGATCGCATCGGGGGCGCGGGTGCACCTGATCAGCCGCGCGGTCACGCCGGCGGTCGAGGGGATGGCCACGGCGGGACAGATCACAGTGGAACTTCGCGGATACCGGGACGGCGACCTCGCCGACGCCTGGTACGCCATTGCGTGCACGGACGAACCGGACACCAACGCGGCGATCGTCGCCGAGGCGGAGCGGAATCGTGTGTTCTGCGTCCGCGCCGACAACGCCCGCTTCGGCACCGCCGTCACTCCAGCGAGCGCGAGCTACGACGGGATGAGCATCGGCGTGCTGGCCGGCGGCGACCACCGGCGGTCCGCCGCAGTGCGCACCGCCCTCGTCGAGGGCCTGCAATCCGGTGTGGTCGCAGACACCGCCGAGTCACCGGCGGCCGGTGTCGCACTGGTGGGCGGCGGTCCGGGCGACCCCGATCTCATCACCGTGCGCGGCCGCCGACTGCTGGCCCGGGCCGACGTGGTGGTCGCCGACCGCCTCGCCCCGCCGGAACTGCTCGCCGAACTGGGCTCCGACGTCGAGGTCATCGACGCCGCGAAGATTCCCTACGGCCGTGCGATGGCGCAGGAGGCGATCAACGCCGCCCTCATCGAGGGCGCGAGGGCCGGCAAGTTCGTGGTGCGGCTCAAGGGCGGAGACCCGTACGTGTTCGGGCGCGGCTACGAGGAACTCGAGGCGTGCACCGCGGCGGGCGTGCCCGTCACGGTCGTCCCCGGAATCACCAGTGCCATCTCGGTGCCGTCGGCCGCCGGCATCCCGGTCACTCACCGGGGCGTCACCCACGAGTTCGTCGTCGTCAGCGGTCACGTCGCCCCCGACCACCCGGATTCCCTCGTCGACTGGTCGGCGCTGGCCCGGTTGAAGGGCACGATCGTGCTGCTGATGGCCGTCGAGCGCATCGAGGCGTTCGCGACGGTCCTGATGGAGGGCGGACGTCCGGTGGACACCCCGGTCACGGTCATCCAGGAGGGCACGCTGCGCACGCAACGCACCGTGCGCGCCGATCTCCAGACCGTCGCCGCCCGGGTGAAGGAAGAACAGATCCGGCCGCCCGCCATCGTGGTCATCGGGCCCGTGGCCGGGTTTTCTGTGGACGCTGGGTAACGTGAACCCTCGTGTCTGAATCCCGAGTGCCCGAAGGCGCATCCGCGTCGAACAAGTCTGCGGCGAGAGCCACGGTGAATCCGCCCGCCGCCACCCGTGTGATGGGGCTTGCGATCATCGTGCTGAGCGGGCTGCAGATGATGGTGGTCCTCGACGGCACCGTCGCCAACCTGGCGCTCGCGCCGCTGCAAGCCGATCTCGGTCTCAGCGACAGCGGCCGCAACTGGGTGCTGACGTCCTACGCGCTGGCGTTCGGTGGCCTCATGCTCCTCGGCGGACGGCTCGGCGACGCGTTCGGCCGGAAGAAGATGTTCGTCGGCGGTGTCGCCCTGTTCACCGTCGCCTCGCTGCTGTGCGGTCTCGCGGTGGGCGAGTTCATGCTGATCGCCGCCCGGTTCCTGCAGGGTGTCGGCGCCGCGGTGGCGTCCCCGACGGCGCTGGCCCTGGTCGCGACCACGTTCGCGGCCGGACCTGCGCGTAATCAGGCCATCGCGATCTTCGCGGCCATGACGGGCATCGGATCGATCGCGGGCTTGATCATCGGCGGCGCGCTCACCGAGGTGTCGTGGCGACTGATCTTCCTCATCAACGTGCCCATCGGTGTCGTCATCGTGGGGTGCGCGTTCGTGGCATTGAAGGAGACCGCGGGCGAGCGCCTGGCCCTCGACGTTCCCGGGGCGGTTCTCGCCACGGTCGCGGCGACGGGCGTCGTATTCGCGCTGACCGAGGGTCCGGAACTCGGCTGGGGGAGTCCCTACGTGATCGGGGCGCTCGTCGCCGGACTGCTGCTGTTCTGCGCGTTCCTGTACGTCGAACGGACCGCCGACAACCCGCTGCTGCCGTTCTCCCTGTTCCGCGACAAGAATCGGGTGGCGACGCTCGTCGCGATCTTCTTCGCCGGTGCCGTCATGTTCACCGTCGCCGCCTTCGTCGCGTTGTTCGTCCAGGACATTCTCGGTTACAGCCCCCTCGAGGCGGGCCTCGCGTTCATCCCGTTCGCGTTCGGCCTCGGCGGCGCGGCCGCGGTGGCGTCCAAGCTCGCCGTGCGGATCCAGCCCCGGTGGCTCGTGGTCGCCGGCGCGGCGATCATGGTGGTCGGGCTGCTCTACGGCTCGACCCTCGACAGTTCCGCCACCTACCTCGGCAACCTGTTCGTGCCGGTCATCGGGATCGGATTCGGTGTCGGACTTGCCGTCGTCCCGCTCCCGCTGTGCGCCATCGCCGGAGTGTCGGAGACGGAGATCGGTCCGCTCGCCGCCATCGCCCAGGTGGCGCAAACCCTCGGCGGACCCCTCGCCCTGGCCGTCATCGGGGCGATGGCCACCTCACGCACGCTGTCCCTCGGCGGCATCTCCGGCAAGGTCGCCGACATGAATCCGACGCAACTCGAGGCGCTCGGCAACGGGTACACCTTCGCCCTCGTCGGCAGCGCAGGCTGCGCCCTCATCGCGGGACTGGCCGCGATGTTCATCCGCTTCACCCCGCGACAGGTCGCGCAGGCGCAGGCCGCCGAGAAGGCCGCGCAACAGGCGTGAACGCGGTCCGGCCCGGTTTCGGCCCGGTTGCCGGACGCCGTCTATAGCATCCGGTCATGGATTACAAAATCGAGCTGATCATCCTGCCGGTGTCCGACGTGGACCGGGCCAAGACGTTTTACGCCGACCAGGTCGGCTTCGTCGTCGATCACGACCACCGCGTGAACGAGAACATGCGTTTCGTCCAGCTCACACCGCCCGGGTCGGCGTGCTCGATCGCCGTCGGTGAGGGCCTGGTCGACACCCCGCCCGGCTCGGTGCACGGGTTGCAGATCGTCATCGACGACGCCGATGCCGCCCACGCCGAGCTGTCGGCCCGCGGCGTTCCCGTCAGCGAGGTGCAGGACCTGGCGTGGGGGCGCTTCGTGTACTTCGCCGATCCCGACGGCAACGAGTGGGCGCTGCAGCAGCTTCCGCCACGCAGCTGACCGGCGGCCGGTAGCAGAAATCGGCCTACCCGAGCGCGACGAGCGGAGCATGATGATCCTGTGGTCACGCCCTCCCGCTCGTCCGTCACGGGGGCAGCCGCGGTGGTCCTGCTCCTGGCTTCCTGCGTAGCCGGGGGTTCGGCCGCCGCCGCGCCTGCGCCCGACGCACCGGATCCTCGCGTCGGCCCGCTGTTCCTGGCCGGCACACCGCTCCACGTCTGCACCGGATCGGTTCTGGACAGCGCGGACGGCGACCTCGTGCTCACTGCCGCTCACTGCATCGCAGGGTCCGGGGGTGCGCTGTCGTTCGCACCCGGATTCGATCGTGGCGTGTCCCCGTTCGGACTGTGGACGGTGTCCCAGATCTACGTCGACCCCGCTTGGCTGGAGTCGCAGGACCCGCAGCACGACTACGCCGTTCTCCGGGTGGCCCCGAGCGGAACCACTGTGCCGGCGTCCGTCGAATCGGTGGTCGGTGGGGGATTCGAGTTGGCGTCCGCGCCCGAACCCGCGACAACCGTGGCCGTGACCGGCTATCCGACCCTCGGTGACGGTCCGGTGTCGTGCACCGCCGCGACCACGTCGACGGACAGCTACCCCACGGTGGTCTGCGACGGGCTGGGCGAGGGAACGAGCGGCGGCCCGTGGATCACGGGTTCGCGGGTCGTCGCCCTCGTCGGCGGCCTCGACCACGGCGGGTGCACCGACTCGGTGTCCTACTCGCCGACGTTCGGTTCCGGAACGATCGCCCTGCTGGACCGCGCGGAGCGTCGCGGTGCCGGCGACTCGACACCGTTCGCCCTCGCCGGCGCCTGCACCCGATCCTGACCGACCGTGTCAGCGTGGGGCAGGCCGGTACCGGCGGACAGGCCTGCCCGCGCCCCCGTATTCGAGCCGGACCTCCAGTAGACCCTCGGACAGGTAGTGCTCGAGGTAACGGCGCACGCTGACCCGGGACAGTCCGGCGAGTTCGGCGCATTCGGTCGACGACAGCTCGCCCTTCGACCGCAGGATGTCGAGCACCAGGCGACCGGTTTCGGCGCTGAGCCCCTTGGGGAGCCGGCTCGGTTCCGGATTCTTGCCCTTGCCCCCGAACAGGGAGTCGATCAGGGATTGGTCTGCGCCGGACTGTGATTCGAGGGCGCGGGCGCGGCGGCGGAAGTTCTCGAGTTTTTCCTGCAGCTGCGTGTAGTCGAACGGTTTGACCAGATAATCGGAGGCGCCGCCGTGTAGCGCGCGGCTGACGGTGTCGATCTCCC
Organism: Rhodococcus sp. A14; assembly: GCF_011603105.1. Lineage (NCBI taxonomy): Bacteria > Bacillati > Actinomycetota > Actinomycetes > Mycobacteriales > Nocardiaceae > Rhodococcus > Rhodococcus sp. A14. The sequence goes on from NZ_JAAOQS010000001.1 coordinate 216,574, forward strand.
GGGCGGCGGTGATCATGATGACGCCGACCGCGTTGCCCTCCGCGCGCAGTTGTTGCAGGACGTCGAGGCCGGACATGTCCGGCAGGTACACGTCGAGGAGCACGAGGTCGGGGTGTGCGGTGCGCACCGATTCGAGGGCCTCGGCGGCGGTACGCGCCACCCCGACGGTGGTGAACCCCGGTGTCTTGTCGACGAATCGGCGGTGGATCTCCGCGACCATGAAGTCGTCGTCGACGACCAGGACCTCATACATCGCCACGCCGTCCCGTCATGATCGGAGAGTCTAGCTACGCGGAACGTGGACGGTGAACAAGGCACCACCGGTGCCGGGTGCGTCCGAGACGGCCGCGGAGCCGCCGTGCTGGGAGCTGACGAGACGGACCAGGGCGAGCCCGATTCCGCGGCCACCGGGTGTGCCCGGCTTCGACGTGACACCGCGCGAGAAGATCTCCTCCCGCATCGTCTCGGGAACGCCGGGGCCGGAATCGGCGACCTCGATGAGAATGCCGTCGTCGTCGGTGATCCGGATCGAGATCCGCGCGTCCCGGCCGCCCTCGGACACGTCGACGGCGTTGTCGATGAGGTTGCCGAGGACGGTGATCACGTCGGTGGCGAGCTCGGGGTCGAGGGCGTGCAGGTGCGAGTCGGGTTCCAATGTCAGCGACACCCCGGTCTCGGCGGCGAGCGACGTCTTCGCGATCAGCAGCGCGGCGACGGCCGGATCCGAGATGCGTTGTGTGACAGCGTCACTGATCTCCGCTCGACGGCGGGTGAGGGTGCCGACGAATTCGGTGACGGCGTCGTAGTCGCCGAGCTGCGTCAGACCCGAGATCGTGTGCAGCTGGTTGGCGAACTCGTGCGTCTGCGCGCGCAGGGTGTCGGTGACACTCTTGTGCGACGACAGCTGGCTCTGCATGGACGCCAGTTCGGTGCTGTCGCGCATCGTGGTGACGGTGCCGATCTTGTGCCCCTGGCTGGTGGCTGCTCGCCGGCTCAGCGCGAGCATGCGCGACGACGTCGACAGCACCACGTCGCGGCCGTCCTCCCCGTTGAGGAGGTACTGCCGGACGGCGGGGTCGAGCGCGACGTCGTCGACGTGTCGGCCGACGGCGTCGTCGGGGAGGTCGAGAAGTTCCTGGGCGCTGTCGTTGAGCACGGTGATCACCCCGTCGGGGTTCACCGCGACCACACCCTCGCGAATGCTGTGCAACAGGGCCTCGCGATGGTCGGCAAGGCTTGCGATCTCGGCGATTTCGAGTCCACGGGTGTGGGTCTTGATCCGGCGGGACAGCAGCCACGAGCCGAGAAGCCCGAGACCGGCACCGATTCCGAGATACAGGAGCAGGCGCGCCCCGGCGCTGCTGAGCAGATCCCAGACCGACGGGTAGTCGTCGCTGACCGAGACGACCGCGAGGACGTCCCCGGTGGCGGACAGGATCGGGACGTGTCCGACGATGGCGCGGCGTCCGTCGACGTCGACGTCGCCCGACCAGGCCCGCCCGGTCATCACATCGCTGGCGCCGAGTTCCGCGGGCACCCCGAGCCGCGTCGGATCGGACGACACGGTCACCGCCCCGTTCGGCGCGACGATCTCGGCGAGTGTGGCGCCCGACAGGTTGACGGCGCGATCGACCTCGGGCGCCAGCACGCGCTCGACCGAGCGGTCCGACAGCTGGTCGCGCACCACCGGCGTCGACGCCACGTTCTCGGCGACCGCGATCATGCGCTGCCCCTGGAGGTCACGGAACTCCACGGTCGACTGGTGCACCGACACGGCGGCTACCGCGAGCAGCACGACGCCGACGACGACGAGCTGGAGGAGCAGGACCTGGCCCGCGAGGCTACGCACGCGGGGATGAAGTGGTGACCACAATGAACTTAAGTTCCGTTTCGTTCGCATAGGTGACGTGCATCACCCCTGAGGTTCAGTATTGCGGAAGATCACATTCATGGCGAAATGAGGAACGATGTCGAGAACAGGTAGCGGGAGCAGGGTACGCGCGCTGCTCCTGCTCGCGCTCGTAGGCCTCCTCGTGGCCGGCTGCGGGGTCACCCGCGGCGAGGACGAGGGCCTGCACAGGGTGCGGATGATGGTTCCGAACAGTCCGGGCGGCGGCTACGACCTCACGGCGCGCACCGCGGTGAAGATCATGGAAGACGAGGGCATCACCGGCCGCGTCGAGGTCTTCAACGTGATCGGCGCAGGTGGAACGGTCGCGATGGCCAGGCTGATGAACGAGGCCGGCAACGACGACCTCATGATGATGATGGGCCTGGGTGTCGTCGGTGCCGGCTACACCAACGGATCCACCGCGCGCGTGTCCGAGGCGACCGCGCTGGCCAAGGTGGTCGAGGAGCAGGAGGGCATCCTCGTGCCCGCGGATTCACCGTTGCAGACCATCGACGACTTCGTGGCCGCATGGCGCGCCGACCCGGCGTCGATCACCATCGGCGGCGGGTCCTCGCCCGGCGGGCCGGACCACCTGTTCCCGATGGAGACGGCGCGCGCGGTCGGAGTGGACCCGAACGCGGTGAACTACGTGTCCTACGACGGCGGTGGCGACCTGCTGACGGCCCTTCTCGGCCAGAAGATCACCGCGGGCACGTCGGGACTCGGCGAGTACGTCGACCAGATCGAGGCAGGCCAGGTCCGGGTCCTCGCGGTGTCGGGGAACGAGCGGGTCGAGGGTATCGACGCGCCGACACTTACGGAGGCCGGGGTGGACCTCACCTTCACCAACTGGCGGGGAATCCTGGCGCCGCCCGGACTGTCCGACGGTGCCAAGGCCGACATGGTCGAGGCGCTCGAAAAGTTGCACGACACACCGGAATGGAAGGAGGCCCTGGTGAAGAACGGTTGGAGTGACGCCTTCACGACGGGACCGGAGTTCGAGCAGTTCCTCCGGGACCAGGACGAGCGGGTCTCGTCCACCCTGGCCGAATTGGGGCTGACATGACCGCGCCCGCAGAACCGTCCGCCGTTTCCGCGGACACGGCGCCGGCGCCGAAGCGGAGGGACTACGCACAGTTCATCGTCTGCGCGGTGATGGCCGTGATCGGGGTGTTCCTCATCGTCGACGCACTGTCGCTCAGCGACGGCTTCGCGAAGGTCGACCCGGTGGGTCCGCGACTGTTCCCGCTCGTCATCGGTGGGGGACTGCTGGTCTTCGCCGTGCTGCTCGCCGTCGCGATCATGAGGGGCTCCACCGGGGAAGCCGACAGCGGCGAAGACGTCGATCCGGAATCCCCGGGCGACTGGAAGACGGTGGGCCTGCTCGTCGGGTTGTTCGTGGTGACCATCGCGCTCGTCGACTTCCTGGGCTGGGCGATCATCGGCACCATCCTGTTCGCCGGGGCCGCAACCATTCTGGGCAGCCGGCACTGGGTGCGGAACATCGCCATCGGGGCCGTGCTCGGATTCGGCAGCTTCTACGCGTTCTACGTCGGGCTCGGAATACCGCTGCCCGCAGGCATTCTGGACGGAATTCTCTGACATGGACAATCTGAACTGGCTGCTGCAGGGGTTCGAGCAAGCAGCCACCCCCATGAATCTGCTCTACGCGTGCATCGGCGTCCTTCTCGGCACGGCGGTCGGCGTCCTCCCGGGCATCGGACCGGCCATGACCGTGGCACTCCTGCTTCCCGTCACCTACAACGTCAGCCCGAGCGCAGCGTTCATCATGTTCGCCGGCATCTACTACGGCGGCATGTACGGCGGGTCGACGACGTCGATCCTGCTGAACACGCCGGGGGAGTCGTCGTCGGTGATCACGGCGATCGAGGGCAACAAGATGGCGAAAGCCGGCAGGGCCGCGCAGGCCCTGGCGACCGCCGCGATCGGGTCGTTCGTCGCCGGGTCGATCGGCACGATGCTCCTGGTGCTGTTCGCGCCCATGGTGTCGAGTTTCGCGGTCACCCTCGGAGCCCCGTCCTACCTCGCGATCATGCTGCTCGCCCTCGTGGCCGTCACGGCCGTCCTCGGAACCTCGAAGCTCCGCGGATGCATCTCCCTGCTGCTCGGTCTCGCGATCGGGTTGGTCGGCATCGACTTCCTCACCGGCCAGCCGCGTGCCACGTTCGGCATCCCGCAGCTGTCCGACGGGATCGACATCGTCGTCGTCGCGGTCGCCGTGTTCGCACTCGGTGAGGCCCTCTGGGTGGCCGCTCACCTCCGCCGCAAGCCGGCCGAGGTCATTCCCGTCGGCAGGCCGTGGATGGGCAAGAGCGACTGGAAGCGTTCGTGGAAGCCGTGGTTGCGGGGCACCGCCTACGGGTTCCCGTTCGGCGCACTTCCCGCAGGCGGTGCCGAACTGCCCACCTTCCTCTCCTACATCACCGAGAAGAAGCTGTCGAAGCACAAGCACGAATTCGGCAAGGGCGCCATCGAAGGTGTCGCCGGTCCCGAGGCCGCCAACAACGCGTCCGCGGCGGGCACACTCGTGCCGATGCTGTCGCTGGGCCTGCCGACCAACGCCACGGCCGCGGTCATGCTGACGGCATTCGTGTCGTACGGAATCCAGCCGGGACCGACACTGTTCGAGAAGGAACCGCTGCTGATCTGGACGCTGATCGCGAGCCTGTTCATCGGCAACTTCCTGCTCCTGGTGCTCAACCTTCCGCTCGCACCGCTGTGGGCGAAGCTGCTCCGCACGCCGCGCCCCTACCTCTACGCGGGCATCCTGTTCTTCGCCGCGCTGGGCGCGTTCGCCGTCAACCTCCAGTGGCTCGACCTCGCGCTGCTGCTGACGTTCGGACTGATGGGTCTGATGATGCGGAGGTTCGGGCTGCCGGTGCTGCCGCTCATCATCGGCGTCATCCTCGGACCGCGCATCGAACGCCAACTGCGGCAGAGCCTGCAGCTCGGTGGCGGTGACTGGGGCAGCCTGTTCACCGAGCCCGTCGCGATCATCGTCTATATCGTGATCGCAGTGCTCCTCATCGCACCCCTCGTCGCCAAGGTCGTCCGCGCGCACTACCCCGTCGCGGCGCCCGATTTCCCCGACGGACCGGCCGGTGGCGACTCCACCGACACCAGAGAGAAGGCACACGCATGATCGTCGTCGGATACACCCCCGACCAGTTCGGAGCGGCGGCCCTCGAACACGGCGTCGCGGAGGCGCAGCTGCGCGGTACGTCGCTGCTCGTGATCAACACGTCGAAGGGCGACTCCCTCGCCGACCAGTCGTTCGCCGACAACGCCCACCTGGAGGAACTCGAAGGCAAGCTGGCCGCGAGCGGGGTCGACCACGAGGTCCGGCAGATCGTGGGAGACGAGACCGTCGACGTGATTCTCGAGGCCATGACGGCGCCAAGCGCGGAACTGCTCGTGATCGGCATCCGCGACCGCACCCCGGTCGGGAAGCTCCTGATGGGCAGCACCGCCCAGCGCCTGCTGCTGTCCTGCCGCAAACCGGTCCTGGCAGTCAAGCCCGAATAAAGCCCCTGTGAGTACTTATTAACCGCCGGCGGTTAATAAGTACTCACAGGTCAGTCGGTGAGGATGATCAGCTCGCGGTCCGACGCCACCTCGACGCGCAGGCCCGCCTTCGACGCCACCCGCGCCACCCCGCGCACGTCCTGAGGTTCGGCGCGGGAGACGGTGAGCGCGCGCGCCAGCAGACCCTTGTGGTGTTTGTTGAAATGACTGACGACGGTGCGGGTGCCGTCCGGCTTCTCGGTGAGGACGGTGGCGATCACGGCCTCGGGGATCGGTCCGAGTTGCTGGTACGTCCCCGACCGCAGGTCGACGACGAGGCCGTCCGCTTCCGCGGCGATCGCCCGGCTCAGTTCCGGCTTCCACAACGCCCGGAGAGTGCCCAGCCCCGGGAGCTTCGATCCGCCCGACAATCGGTAGGCGGGGATCAGGTCACCCGCCCGCACCGCACCGAACAGCGCCGACCCCATTGCCAGCCGCGACAGCGCCTTGGACTTCTGCGCCTTGGTGAACGACTTCGCGTCGAGCGCGTCGAACAGCACACCGGTGTAGCGCTCGAGTGCGGGCCGGGTGGGGGAGACCCATAGTTTGGCGTTGCGCTCGATCTCGTCGGCCTGGGTGGGGCCGAGGCCGAGCGCGAGCTGCGACGCCTCCCCGTCCGCCGCCAGCGCGACCAGCGCCTGGACCAGCACTTCGCGGGTTTCGGTGAGCTGCGGCATCGACAGCTCGGCCAGGTCGAGGGGCGCGTCGGCGCCGCCGTCGGACTTGGTTTCGGAGGGAGGAAGTAGCACCAGCACGCACGAAACCCTACCGACGCGCCCGGCCCCGTCCCAGCCGACTATTCTGGTATCCCGTGATTACCCGCCTGTCCCACCTGTTCCTCCGCACTCTGCGCGACGACCCCGCCGACGCCGAGGTCCCCAGCCACAAGCTGCTGGTCCGCGCCGGTTATGTGCGTCGCATCGCGCCCGGCGTCTACTCGTGGTTGCCGCTGGGTCTGCGCGTGCTGCGTGAGGTCGAGCGGGTGGTGCGGGAAGAGATGAACGGCATCGGTGCCCAGGAGATCTCCCTGCCCGCGCTCCTGCCGCGCGAACCGTACGAGGCGTCCAACCGCTGGACCGAGTACGGCGACGGACTGTTCCGGCTGAAGGACCGCAAGGGCGGCGACTACCTGCTCGGCCCCACCCACGAGGAACTGTTCGCGCTCACCGTCAAGGGGGAGTACAACTCGTACAAGGATTTCCCGGTCACCCTGTACCAGGTGCAGACCAAGTACCGCGACGAGGAGCGCCCGCGGGCAGGCATTCTCCGCGGCCGCGAGTTCGTCATGAAGGACTCGTACTCCTTCGACCTCACCGACGAGGGACTCACCGAGTCGTACCGGGCGCATCGCGACGCCTACGAGCGGATCTTCAGCCGGCTCGGCGTCAAGTACGTGATCGTGTCGGCGACGTCCGGTGCGATGGGCGGCAGCGCATCGGAGGAGTTCCTCGCGGAGAGCGAGATCGGTGAGGACACCTACGTCCGCTGCCTCGAGTCGGGTTACGCCGCCAACGTCGAGGCCGTGAAGACGCTGGCTCCCGAGCCGGTGCCGTTCGACGGACTGCCCGCCGCGACGGTGTACGACACCCCGGACACCCCCACGATCGCGACGCTCGTCGACTGGGCCAACGGCGCCGACCTGGGCAGGACCGTCACCGCCGCGGACACGCTGAAGAACATCCTCGTCAAGACCCGGCAGCCCGGTGGCAAGTGGGAACTGCTCGGCATCGGCGTTCCCGGCGACCGTGAGGTGGACGACAAGCGTCTCGGCGCCTCTCTCGAGCCCGCGGAGTTCGAACTGCTCACCGAGGCCGACTTCGCGGCCAACCCCTTCCTGATCAAGGGATACGTCGGACCGAAGGCGCTGCAGGCCAACGGAGTTCGCTACCTCGTCGACCCCCGAATCGTGGACGGCACCAGCTGGATCACCGGAGCCGACGAGAAGGGCAAGCACGTGGTGGGGCTCGTCGCGGGCCGCGACTTCACCCCGGACGGCACCATCGAGGCCGCCGAGGTCCGCGACGGCGACCCGTCCCCCGACGGCGCCGGTGCGCTCGTCGCGGCGCGGGGCATCGAGATCGGTCACGTCTTCCAGCTCGGCCGCAAGTACACCGACGTGTTCTCCGTGGACGTGCTCGGCGAGAACGGCAAGCCCGTCCGCCCGACCATGGGGTCCTACGGCGTGGGCGTCTCCCGCCTCGTCGCCGTGATCGCGGAACAGCACCACGACGAGAAGGGCCTCCGCTGGCCGGCCGAGGTGTCGCCCGCCGACGTGCACGTGGTGATCGCCAACAAGGACGAGACCGCCCGGGAAGGCGCCGAGGGACTCGCCGCCGAACTCGACAAGGCCGGTCTCGAGGTGATCCTCGACGATCGCAAGGCGTCGCCCGGCGTGAAGTTCAAGGACTCCGAACTGCTCGGTGTCCCGCTCGTCGTGGTCGTCGGCCGCGGCTGGGGCGAGGGCAAGGTGGAGGTCCGCGACCGCTTCACCGGCGAGAGCCGCGAGGTGGCCGCCGAGTCCGCGCTGAGCGAGATCGTCGAGACCGTCAGGGGCTGATCAAACCGCCCCACGCCTTTCGTCCGGACTGTTAGCTTGGCCTGACACGTCCGGACGAAAGGCCTGCTGTGACGAATTCCCTGCTGTTCGATCCGACCTCCTACGATCCCGAGCATTTCGATCCGGAGACGCGCAGACTGCTGCGAGCGCTGATCGAGTGGTTCGAGTCGCGGGGCAAGAAGCGGCTGCTCGAGGACGATCTCGAGGCCGTGTGGCCCGACGACTTCCTGGAGTTCGTGAAACGGGAGAAGCTGTTCGCGAAGTTCCTCACCCCCGCCGACCTGGCGGGCGGCGATCCGGACAAGCGCTGGGATGCCGCACGCAACGCCGCCCTCAGTGAGATCTTCGGTTTCTACGGTCTCGCGTACTGGTACGCGTGGCAGGTGACCATCCTGGGTCTCGGCCCCATCTGGATGAGCGGGAACCGCGCCGCGAAGGAACGGGCAGCGACGCTCCTCGACGACGGCGGGGTGCTGGCGTTCGGTCTGTCGGAGAAAGAGCACGGCGCGGACGTCTACTCGACGGACATGCTGCTGACCCCCGCCGACAACGACCCGGATCTGGCGTTCACCGCGAGCGGCGACAAGTACTACATCGGCAACGGCAACGTCGCGGGCATGGTGTCGGTGTTCGGCAGGCGCACCGATGTGGAGGGCAGCGACGGGTACGTCTTCTTCGTCGCGGACAGCCGCCACCCGGCCTACCACCTGCAGGGCAATGTGGTGCACGGCCAGATGTACGTCAGCACGTTCCGGCTCGAGGACTACCCGGTGCGGGAAGAGGACATTCTCCACACGGGGGTGGCCGCGTTCGAGGCCGCGCTCAACACGGTCAACGTCGGCAAGTTCAACCTGTGCACAGGATCCATCGGGATCTCCGAGCACGCGTTCTACGAGTCGATCACCCACGCGCACAACAGGATTCTGTACGGAAGCCCCGTCACCGACTTCGCGCACGTGCGCGGAAACTTCGTCGACGCCTACAGCCGGCTGATCGCGATGAAGCTGTTCAGCGCACGCTCGGTCGACTACTTCCGCAGCGCGAGTCTCGACGATCGCCGGTACCTGCTGTTCAACCCGATGACGAAGGCGAAGGTCACCTCCGAAGGGGAGAAGGTGATCGCGCTGCTGCACGACGTGATCGCGGCGAAGGGCTACGAGAAGAACACCTACTTCCGCGAGGCCGCCCAGCTGATCGGCACTCTGCCGAAGCTCGAGGGCACCGTGCACGTCAACGTCGGCCTGATCCTCAAGTTCATGCCGAACTACCTGCTCAACCCGGCGGAGTACCCGGAGATCGGCACCCGGCTCGACGCCGCCGACGATGCGTTCTTCTGGGCCCAGGGCCCGACCCGCGGTGCCGGCAAGATTCAGTTCCACGACTGGACGAAGACCTACGAGGCGCACTCGGACGTCCCCAACGTGGCTCGCTTCCACGAGCAGGCGACCGCGCTGAGGGAACTGCTCACCACCGCCCCGCCCGACGCGGCCCAGCAGAAGGATCTCGACTTCCTGCTCGACCTCGGGCACTTGTTCTCGCTCGTGGTCTACGGGCACCTGATTCTCGAGCAGGCCGCGATCACCGGCGTCGACCGCGATCTGATCGACCAGATCTTCGATTTCCAGATCCGCGATTTCTCCGGTTATGCCGTTGCGCTGCACGGCAAATCGTCTGCCACCGAGGCGCAGCAGAAGTGGGCGCTCGGCGCGATACGCCGCCCGGTGGTCGACGCGGAGCGGTTCTCGCGGGTGTGGGCGCAGGTGGAGAACTACGACGGCGCCTACGAAATGCGGCCGTAGACACGGCTCTACGGGGGTGGGGTGGCGTCATCCCTCGGGGTGCCGGTTGCGCCCCCTGGGGTACCTGGTCGGGTGGGTCCGATCGGCGCATTCTTATGTGGCAAGCAAAACCCCACCCCCACAGAAAGATCCACACATGACACACACCCTCAAGCGCACCCTTTCCGCTCTCGCCATCGCGGGCTTCGCCCTCACTGCCGGAGCAGGAATCGCCTCGGCCGACCCCGCTGGTGGAGCCGGCGGTGCCGGGGCTCCGGGTAGTTCGGAGGGCGGCGCCGGCGGCGCAGGCGGTAGCGCCAACGGCGGCTCCGCAAATGGCAACGTCGACAACTCCGGCGGCGTCATCATCGGTGGCGCAGCGGTCGGAGACGGTGCAACGGTCAACACGAACGTCGGCAACGGCGGCAACGCCAACGGCGGCAACGCCAACGGCGGCAACGGTGGAAACGGTGGTCCTGCCACCGGTGGTGCGGGTGGCGCCGGCGGCGCGGGCGCCGGGGACAGCACCGAAAACTGCTCGTTCATCTTCTGCATCTGACCGCGTCGTGACTGCGCGATCTTCCTGAAGTTCGAGGGGCCGCCACCCGCGGGTGCCGGCCCCTCGGCGTCAGTACTGCCCACGCCGCCTCCCCGGCACCACACACTGTGAAAGGTTCTTTCATGTCGATGTCCTTCGACTTCACCACTGCTCTGACGCGCACGGGTGCCACCGTCGCCGCCGCATTCTTCGTCCTCGCCGCAGGCGCCGGCATCGCGTCGGCGGCACCCGACGCCCCCGCCGACGACCCGTCCGTGAGCAACCTCGCGCCCGGACAGAACCCTCAGGGCGGCACCGTGACGATCGGCGGAGCGGCTGTCGGCACCGTGATCGCGATCGACGGCATCAACGCCGGTCCGGACGGAGCGAGCGTCGGCGGCTACGACTTCGGCGGCGGCCAGGGGCAACCCTGGGGGTGACGGGATTCGCACCCCAGGGTGCCTGGTCGCGCCGGTCCGTGCACCGCATTCTGAAGTGGCAGTAGAGAATACCCTCCAGTCGCGAGCGGCCCGGACCGGTCGGTACGTCGCGGCGAGGACCCCGGAACCGGACCTCACAAGGCGAAGATTCCAGGGTCCTCCCGAACTGGCACTCTCGGGTGTCGAGTGCTAAATTAGCGATGCACAGTGAATCTGGCTCCCGTCGGGGTGGCGGGCGCCTCGAGTGATGCAGGAGGTGTGTTGCTGTGCTTCGCTTCGATCCTTTCAATGACCTCGAATCCATGACCAAGAGTCTCCTCGGCACGGAATCCGGAACCGCGCGGGTACCACGATTCATGCCGATGGATCTGTACAAGGTCGACGACCACTACGTCCTGCACGCCGACCTGCCGGGCGTCGATCCCGGTTCCGTCGACGTCAGTGTCGACAACGGCACGCTCACCTTGACGGCTCATCGCAGCGCGCCGTCCGAGGAGAACGTGCAATGGATCGCCTCCGAGCGGTTCAGCGGAACGTTCCGGCGCCAGCTGTCGCTCGGCGACGGCGTCGACCCCGACCGCATTTCGGCGTCCTACGAGAACGGTGTCCTGAGCGTGACAATCCCGCTCGCCGAACGGGCGAAGCCGCGGCGGATCGAGGTCTCCAGCCTCGGAACCGGTGAGCATCGCACGATCGAGGCGGGTCCCGCGAGCGAGACGACCTGACGCTGCGGCGGGAACATCTGCTGTGCGGAAGCCCCCTCGCCGAGGGGGCTTCGGCGTGCCCGCGTCCACCCACCCCAGGGGTGGAAAGCACAACACCTCCGGGTGCACCGGCCACCACTGGGGGTCCTGGTCGGGTCGGACCGTGCGCGGCACAGTAGAGGACAAGCAAGAACGTAACGCTTTACCAGCCGCGAGCGAAGAAACCGAGGAGGCCATCATGACGAACACCCCGGTTGCACACGAGCACGAGGGCCGTCGCCTCACGGTTCGGACCGACGACGGGATCGCGCTGGCGGTTCGCGAGTTCGGTTCGCCCGACGCAGCCACCACCGTGGTGTTCGTTCACGGTCACTGCCTGCGCACCGAATCCTGGTGGGCACTGCGTGAACAGCTGGTTCGTTTCTGGCGCAACGATGTTCGTATGGTCTTCTACGATCACCGCGGACACGGAGAGTCGGGGGAGGCGCCGGCCGCCACCTACACGATCGATCAGCTCGGCCGCGACCTCGGCTCCGTGCTCGACGCCGTCGCACCGCACGGTCCGGTCGTCCTCATCGGGCACTCGATGGGCGGGATGACCGCGCTGTCGTACACGCGGCAGAACCCGCACACGATCGGTTCGCGGATCGTCGGCATGGCCCTGATCTCCACTGCGGCGTTCGATCTCGCCGAGGCCGGTCTCGGTCGTCACCTGCGTAGCCCCGCGGTGTCGCTGTTCCGCACCGCGGTGCGCCGGGCACCCCGGGTCGTGCACGGATCGAAGCGAGTGGGACGCACCGTCTGCACGGCGATTGCCCGCGCGGCGAGCGCCCGCAATCGGGCCGTCGATCCGAGGCTTGCCGCTCTGGTCTCGGCCATGGTCAACACGACGTCCGTCGTCACCATGTCGAGTTTCCTCGAATCCCTGCTCGGGTTCGACGAGCGGCACTCCCTGGCCGCACTCGCTCACATTCCGTCGCTGATTCTGTGCGGCTCGGTGGACATGCTCACCCCGTTCCAGCATTCGGTCGCCATGGCCTCGAAGCTCCCCGCTTCGGAACTCGTGAGCGTCGACGGAGCCGGGCACTCGGTAATCCTCGAGCGCGCCGCCGACGTCGCCCTCGCGATCATCGGCCTCGTCGAGCGCATCGCGCACGGTGAGACCGCCGCTTTCGACCGCGAACTGATGGCCGTCGGCTGATCAGAGATCGCGCTCGTTGATGATGCCGCTGCGCATGGCCCGCTCGGCCAGGCTGACCCGCTTCTGATTCTGCGGGAGATCGCCGACGCCGAATTTCGCGAACAACGCCCGGAGGTGAGTCTTGATCGCGTCGACACTGAGGAACAGTTCCTGGGCGATCTGCTGATTCGACGCGGGATTCGCGAATGCGGCGCCGTGCTTGTACGGCCGGCACAGCGCCGTGAGGACCGCGCGCTGGGTGTCGGTGAGGGACCGGACCTCGGGCATGTCGGTTCCCATCCGGGTGGCCTCGTCGAGAGAACCGCCGAATTCCAGGTACCGGATCTTCGTCCCGCCGATGCGGATGCTGTCGCCCTGGCGGAGCCGTCGGCGCCCCGCCAGCCGTTCGCCGTTGACGAACGTGCCGTTGCGGGAGAGCCCGTCGTCGAGGATGGTCCAGTGCGAGCCGACGCATTCGAGGACGGCATGGAGCCGCGAGACCTCGTCGTCCTCGGTGAGGAGCAGATCGGAACCGGGCGACCGTCCGATCGTGACGCGCGCGGAAGCGGGGGAGAGGTCCACGGTGTGGTGGTGACCCTCCCGGTCGGAATAGCTCAGTCGAGACTCAACGGCTCGGTCCACGGCGACGCCCCTTCCGCACGCTTCCATCGTGCCCCGCCGTGTGTCCGATGAGCAAGATCAAGAGCGGAAATCGCCGATCTCGGATGCGTTCTCGGAGCCCGCGGCGTCCAGGGCGTTGCCGAACGCGCACACGGCGAGCTCCTCGAGCGCCGGATCCTGCCCGGCGTGCTCGGGTACCTGCATGGCGAGCAGGGTGTTGAGCAGCATTCCGTTGGCGATGAAGGTGCGGGCCTGTTCGGGGCTGCACCCGGTGCGCGTTCGGATCTGCGTGTAGAGCCGGGACATCCAATCGCGGGCCAGCGCGCCGATCTCCGGGTTCGCGCCGGACGTGAAGCCGTGCATCATCACGAGCAGGAGGTCGCGGTCCTCGAGCAGTTCGGTGTACGCGATGCCCATCGGGAGCCACGACTCGTCGTTCTCGGGGTCCGCGGCGACATCGTCGAAGTACGGCTCGAAGGTGTCCATGATCCGACGCATCGCGCGGTCGAAGACGTCGGCGAACAGCCGTGACTTCGAACCGAACATGCGCACCACGTAGGGCTGGGACACCCCGGCCTCGCGTGCGACGGCGTCGGTGCTGGTGCCGTGATAGCCGTCCCTGGCGAATGCGCGGGAGGCCGCGGCCAGTACGAGTTCGCGACGTTCGGTCGCGCTCATGCGGGTCTGTTTCACGGGCGATGCCATGTTGACATGTTATCAGTCGATTACTAGTCTTCGAAATAGGTAATCATCTGATGCTTACAACTTCTTCTTCCCGTGCTCACGACCCGGATGCGAGGACCCGTCATGACGACACTCTCCGAACGCCTGGAACACGAATCGGCGGCGCCTCCCCCCGGGTGGGGCCGCGGCCGGCGGGTGCCGGTATGGCTGGCGATCGTCGCCGCCTCGATACCGATGTTCATGGCCACACTCGACAATCTGGTGATGACCAGCGCCCTCCCGGTGATCCAGCGCGACCTCGGCGCGTCGGTGGGGCAGTTGCAGTGGTTCATGAACGCCTACACACTCGCCTTCGCGACGTTGATGTTGACGCTGTCCGCGCTGGGCGACCGCCTCGGCCGTCGCCGTGTATTTCTCTGGGGCATAGTGCTCTTCGCGCTCGCGTCGATCGCGTCGGCCCTGTCGACCACCTCCGAGATGCTGATCGCCGCGCGCGCCGTCCAGGGCGTCGGCGCGGCAGCGATCATGCCGCTCTCCCTCACCCTCCTCGCCGGTGCCGTGCCGGTCGCCAAACGCGCGCTCGCCATCGGGATCTGGGGCGGCGTCTCCGGACTGGGGGTTGCCCTCGGCCCCGTGGTCGGCGGCGCCGTCGTCGACGGGGTGTCCTGGCAAGCCGTGTTCTGGATCAACGTCCCCGTCGCAGCGGTCGCGATCCCGTTGGCGCTCTATGCGCTCGGCGAGTCGAAGGGCAAGCGGCAGCCGCTGGATCCGCTCGGCGTCGTCCTGGCCGGAGCCGCCGTGTTCCTCGGAGTCTGGGGCATCGTGCACGGCAACGACGACGGCTGGACCAGCGCCACGGTGCTCGGTGCTCTCGTCGCATCGGCGGTACTGCTCGCGGCGTTCGTGGTGCGCGAATTGCGCACCCCCTTCCCCGTGATGCCGCTGCGGCTGTTCCGGTCCCGGCAGTTCTCCCTGGCCAACGTGATCGGGCTGACGTTCACGCTGGGAATGATGGGCGCCGTCTTCCTCCTGTCGCAGTACCTCCAGATCGTCATGGGGTACTCACCGTTCGAGGCCGGCCTGCGGACCTTGCCGTGGACGGCCGCACCCATGCTGGTGGCGCCGATCGCAGGCCTGCTCGCGCCGCGGCTGGGAGTCCGGACCCTCCTCGTCACCGGACTGGTCCTGCAGGGGTTGTCGCTGCTCTGGATGGCGTCGCTCATCGTCCCCGGCGCCACGTACGGCAGCATGATTCCGGCGTTCGTGATGGCGGGCGCAGGGATGGGTTTGACGTTCGCCCCCAACGCGACCGCCGTCCTCGCCGACATGCCCGAGGCCGACCACGGCACGGCCAGTTCGACCAACGCAACGCTCCGTGAGATCGGCGTCGCGCTGGGGATCGCGCTCCTGACTGCGGTGTTCCTCGGTGCGGGCGGCAGTCTGACGCCGACGGGATACATCGACGCCCTCGCGCCCGCCCTGTACGTGGGAGCCGGATTCGTGGCGGTCGCGGTCGTCGCCGCCGCCCTCATGCCGGGACGGTCGAAGGCGGTCCTGGCGTCGACGTGACCCTGCCGGAATGCGGGCGGGCCCGGACCGTGAGGTCCGGGCCCGCATCAGTTCCAGGGCAGGGAGGAACGCATCGGAGAGTTCGCCGGGAACGGCGTACTCGCCGCACCTGCGCGACCTGGCGGGCGTCCCACGCCAGAAATCCGACGTTACCGCCCCGACGAGCTGGGTCACGCCCATACTCGACCGCGAGTACCAGGGCGGTGTGTTCGCCGAAGCCGATCGGCGACTCGGTGAGCCGAATCGGCCGATCGGCCGAAGGGCTCCGTCACCGCGAGACCCGCGGCACGGGCGCGCTCGACCACACCGTCCAGGTCCCCGATCCGTGCGGTGGGCGCGATCGACGGGGTGTCCTCGCCGAAACCCGCAGTGACGACAACAGCGCGTGGACGTTGCCGATCGCGTCGCGGCTCGCGAACTTGATCGTGGACAGCTCTTCCTGGGACCTTTCGGGTCTGCTGTCCCACAGCTCGAGTGAGACCGAGGCCTGCACGTGATCAGTTAGAGGCTGTGTGCGAGAACATCGTGAAGTTTGCGGGCGATCGCGAGGCGCTCCCTGCTGGCGCATCGACACTGCTCGTCCAGGGCGCTGCATTCCGCCGCCTCGGCACGTTGCCGGCGGGCGTCGAGTGTCCCGCGCATCTGCCGGATGATCGCGGCGGCGGGGAGGGAGCATCAGCCAGGCCGCGATACCCGTGAGGACACACAGCGAGAGGAACACCGGACCGTACCTGTAACCCCGGGCCACGTAGAGCATCGTGACGGCCAGCACGACGAGCAAGACCGTGACGGGAAGCCGTCGCCGTGTGCGTCGCTCGCGGCGGGTAGGCCGTCGATGTGCTTGCGGGCGACCAGAAGTGGTTGCTCCACAGGTTTTCGCATTTGCGTCCGGGGAACGCTTGCCGTAGACGGCGGGTGGACACGCCTGTGAGGCTGTTGACCAAGGCGCAGAGTTGCACTGTGGGTGGATCAGTAGGTGCACGTGATGGTTTCGCCATCGTATTCAGTAAGTGTTGCCCCCGGGACTTGTCGGACCCCTCTGTCATGATCTATTCACACATCGGGTCGGTGAAGGCTAGTCGGCTAGGGGAGGCGGTGGGTGCGAGGTGAAACGGATTGTGGTGGTCAAGCTCGTACCCACTGCTGATCAGTTTGCGGCGCTGGAGTCGACGTTGGTGTTGTGCAATGAGGTTGCCGGGGTGGCTCAGTCGAGGGGACTGCGGTCGCGGCGGGCGTTGCAGGTCGCGCTGTATCCGATGGTGAAGACGCGGGGGCTGTCGGCGCAGCCGGCGTTGCATGTTCTGCGGAAAGTTGCCGACGCGTACGCCACCCGGCAGGCGAACCTGACCAACGGAAACTACGGTCGGCCGGGGTCGACCCGGTATACGGCGGTGGCCGGTACCGCGGTCGCATTCCGGCCATATGCTGCCCAACCGTTCGACGACAGGTGCCTGTCGTGGCAAATGGACGTATCGACCGTGTCGATCTGGACCACGGCTGGGCGGATGCGGGGTGTGCGGTTCGTGTGTGCGCCGTGGCAACGCACACTTCTTGCTGCCCGCAAGGGTGAAACGGACCTCGTCTACCGCGACGGGCACTTCTACCTGTATGCCACCGTCGACGAACCGTCACCGAAACCGGCCCCGCCGCCGGACACCGCCGAAGGCTGGTTGGGTGTGGATCTGGGGATCGTGAACCTCGCCGTCACCACCGACGACGATCCGGCCACCCTCGACGTGCGGTGGTCCGCACCGGTCGTGGGATCGCGGTGGAAGACCTGTCGGGTATCCGCGACCGGGTACGGCTAGCCCGGCAGCAGCGGACCCAACTCCACTCCTGGGCATACGCTCAGCTGCGAGCGCAGATCACCTACAAGGCCGAGAGGTCTGGGGTGCCCGTCGCTGTCGTCGACCCCCGGAACACCTCGCGAACCTGCTCACAATGCGGGTACTGCGACAAAGCGAACCGGGTCTCGCAAGCAACGTTCCGATGCCGACACTGCCAGTGGACCGGTCACGCCGACCACAATGCGGCCCGCAACATCGCCGCACTCGGACATCGCACGTACAGGGCCGCCCAATCAACCGCGCCCATAGCAGCCACCCCTCCCGCAGCCAGTGAGAACGTGAGCACAAACCCGGCCCTTCAGGGCCGAGTAGTTGATCTACATCACTTTCGCGACCGGCGGCACCACCGACATGGCGTCGTCCGCACCCCCGGAGGCGCTGCTCGCGCAGAGGCTGCCCTCGGCGGTGCCGCAAGTGTTCACCCAGGGCATGGCCATGTTCGGGGGGCGCGCTGGTGCTCATCCTCGGCGCCCTCACCATCGGCAGCGGCTACGGGTGGGGGACGTGGTAGACCGTGTTCACCCAGGGGCCTCCGCGATCGGCCGCGCTCAGCGGAACCCTGCTCGCTCTGCTGATAGTGGTGATCGGACTCGTTCTCACGGTGGCGGCCGTGGATCTCGGGGTGGCCTCGGTCGTCGCCGTGGCCGAATCGGAGTCGGCGAGTCTTCCTGCCGCGGAGGCGATGCTGAAGGCGCTCGCCTCCGGGGTGCTCATCCTCGGGATGTGGACCGCCGCCGGTGTCCTCGTCGGCGCTCTCGCACGGGGGCCGGCGTTGTCGGTCGGTCTCGGACTCGTGTGGGTGCTGGTGGTCGAAAACCTCCTCCGCGGGGTCGCGGCCGTCCTCGACCCCGTGTCGGTGGTGACGGACGTCCTGCCCGGTACCGCCGCGGGCTCGCTCGCCGGATCGCTCCGAGACTTCGGCGGTGACACCACCCCCGGCGTCCTGAACATCCTCGACGGCGGCACGTCGGTGCTACTCCTGGCCGGGTACGTCGCCGCGTTCGCGCTGGGAACGGTCTGGCTCGTCCGCCGGCGCGACGTGAACTGACCGCGCGAGGTAGCGGCTCAGAACAGGGGGCCGCCGCCGAACGGTTCGCGGTGTGACGGCGGGGTCCGGCCCTGTGTGTCGGTGATGCCGTATTCGACGGCCAGCTCCGCCGTGACGAAGGTGTGGCCGCTGCGCTGCGGGAGGGTCGGGTCCGAGTGCAGGGCGCAGATCACCTCGCCGATGAACTCGGGGGACTCGGCGTCCGCGACGGGGAACCCGGCGATGGTCTCGAGGCCGCTGGCGACGATCATCTCCGTCCGCACAATGCCCGGCCACAGCGAGACCGCACGCACGTCATGCGGAGCCAGCTCCGCCGCCATGTCGCTGGCCATCTTGTCCAGCCCGGCCTTGGACATGCCGTACAACACCGAGTGCAGATGCCCGCGGGTCCCGAACGACGAGATGTTCGCGATCAACCCGGAGCGGCGGGGCACCATCAACCGCGCAGCCTCCACGGACGCGACGTAATGGGCGCGCAGTCCGACACCGATCAGCGAGTCCCAGTCGTCCAGTGGCCGCTCCCAGAACGGGGTGCTGAACCCGCCGAATCCCTTGGGGGCCGCCCACACGTTGTTGACCAGCAGGTCGAGGCGGCCGGCCTGCTCGTCCGAGATCCGGGCGAACAGGCTGTGCACGTCCTCGTCGTCGCGGTGATCGCAGGCCACCGCGATGCCGGTCCCACCGGCGCCGGTGACCCTTCGCGCCGACACCGACAGCGGGCCGCCCTCCGTCACCGGGCCGCGCCCCGTGACGTAGACGGTCCACCCGGCGGCGCCCAGCGCCGTCGCCACGCCCTTGCCGACGCCGCGGCTCCCACCGGTGACCAGAGCTACCCCGGCGCTCACTGGACCACCACCGTGTCCTGGGCGAGCGGACGGGTGATCGACCATCGAGTGGTGAAGTGGCATCGCGACATTCGCCAGCCGCCGTCCTCGAGACGGTAGGTGTCGTCGTACTCGCCGGAGGACACGGTCTCCGTCCGCTTCAGCAGATCGACCTGGCGGAACTTCAGCGTCCACGCGCCCGACGCCTCTGTGTCGCTGTGCAGCACGATGTCCGGATGGAAGCCGTGGTGCATGTCAAGGATCACGTGCTTGCCGTCCACTTCGTGGAGCGCGATCCCGCGGAAGATGTCCGTGAGCCGGTCGGCGTCGTCGAACCGGCCGAGCGGGCCGAAGTCTATCGACGCACCGGACGAGACGAAGCAGGCACGGAACGCGTCCGGATCCTTGCCGTCGCACGCTCGCCAGTAGCGGTACTTGAGCGCCTTGATCGCGTCGATCCGCTCCAGGTCCGCCAGACGCTGCTCCACGGAGCGTTCGTCCACGCCGCCGTCCTCCCGTTGCCGTTCACCGTGTCGGGAGAGACGCTAGGCCGGGAACGCGCCGGGTGGGTGCAGAATCCCGGTGGGCGGGAACCTGCGCGTCGTCAGGGCTGGCCGGGGAACGGGTCGGTCACCGGATCGGTCCCGAGAGCCACGCGCCAGGTGGCTTCCCGGACGGCCGCCTCGGTCAGCGCGGTGACGCCGAGCGTGCGGGTGTCCTCGGTCTCGCCGTGTTCGACGACCGCCCGCCACGCGACGGCGGTGTCGGTCTCGACCTGGGCCGCCAGCTGCGCGGCCGTGATCGGATCGGTGACCGGGAAGGGCAGGGTGTAGCCCGCCTCGGCGGCCGGGGCCGTCAGTCCTGCCGCGGTCAGCGTGTCCAGGAGTCCGTCCCGGCGCGCCCGGTGGGCTGCGGCGGCGGTGGCCACCTGGGTGGCCCGGGTGGGATTCGAGAAGGCGGCGACCACACCGTAGGCGAACACCGCGGAATGTTCGGCGGTCAGCGCGTCGGCGAGGCTCTTCCCCTCGGCTTCGGTGGGTGTCGTCACGGCAGCACCACCGCCAGGTACGTTCCGCACGCGGCGCTGATCGACGCGCACAGCCCCGCGCGGTGGGCGGTCAGAGCGCGCGCCGAATCGGCTGCGCTGCGCTGCGACTCGGCCAGGTCGGCGCGCAATTGATCGAGACCGGGCGGCGGCGCCGGCGCGGTCGGAGTCGGCGACGGGGGAGCGGACGTGGTCGGTGCGGTGCCGTCCGGGTAAGTTCCTGCAGCCCTGGCGATTTCGGCATCCAACGCGTCGGCGTGCGCGGTGCGCTGGGCGCGGACGAGTTCGAGTGCCGCGCCGCGATCCGGGAGCAGCGCGATCGTGGCCGCCGCACCGGCGGCGTCGCGACGAGCCAGACGCGACTGCGCGACGAGTGAATCGACCTCGGTGTCGGAGTCCGTGTCGTCGGCGCACCCCGCCAGCAGGGGGACGCTCGCGACGCCGAAGGCCGAGGCTGCTGCGAACCGGAGAGCGGTGCGCCGGGACACGGCCGGACCGGATGTCGGGGGCCGGGGGACGGTGGGCATGAGCACCGGTCCATGGTGCCAGGTCGGGCCGCGATCCCGGGAATCGAGCACCGGGGCTGGTCACGGGCGCCTCGAATCGGCGTTACTCTTAGATGCTCGAACCCGTCCCGGCGGGTTCGCGGTGCTGCGTGCGCGGCACGATGACCTGCGAGACCACGACATACGACGAGCGACAACTGAAACGAGGAGCTTCCCCGATGCCGGTTCCATCCAAGGAGAGGGTGACGGAGCTCATCTCCGATCTGGTGCAACGCCAGGGCTACGACTTGGAGGGCGTTGCAGTCACCCTCGCGGGTCGGCACAGCGCAGTCCGGATCATGGTGGACAGCGACGCCGGACTCGAACTCGACGCGGTTGCGAACCTGAGCCACGAGATCTCCGCGGTCTTCGATTCGGTGTCCGATTTCGGGGAATCGCCGTACACACTCGAGGTCACGTCTCCCGGTATCGACCGGCCGCTCACACACGAGCGGCACTGGCGCCGGGCTCGCGGCCGCAAGGCGCGTATCGACCTCGCCAACGAAACCGTCGTGGGTCGGATCGGCGTCCTCGACGGCGACTCGGTCGCGGTGGTGATCGGCTCGCGCACGGGCCCGGAGGTTCGGCGCGTCGCGCTCCCGGACATTCAGAAAGCTGTTGTGCAGGTGGAATTCTCGAAACCCGACCCGAGAGAGCTGGAACTCGCGGGCGGGATTCCCGAGGGTCGTGTGGCACCCGCGGACGCAGACGCGTCGGAAGATGAAGAAGTAGTAGAGGGGTTGGACAAGTGAATATCGACATTGCGGCGTTGCGCGCCATCGAGGCCGACAAGGGCATCTCGATCGAGACCGTCATCTCGACCATTCAGACCGCGTTGCTCACCGCCTACCGGCACACCGAGGGGCATCAGCAGCACGCACGGATCGACGTCGACACCAAGAGCGGCATCGTGCGGGTGATGGCGCACGACGTCGACGCCGACGGCAACATGGTCGGCGAGGAATGGGACGACACCCCGGAAGGCTTCGGCCGGATCGCCGCGACCACCGCCCGCCAGGTCATCCTCCAGCGGCTGCGCGACGCCGAGCACGAGCGGAGCTTCGGTGAGTACGCCACTCACGAGGGTGAGATCGTCGGCGGCGTGATCCAGCGCGACACCCGCGCCAACTCGCGCGGCATGGTCGTGGTGCGGATCGGCAGCGAGGCCAGCGGCGCCGAGGGTCTGATCCCGCCCGCCGAGCAGGTGCCCGGCGAGAACTACGAGCACGGCGAGCGGCTCAAGTGCTACGTCGTCGGTGTGGCCCGTGGACAGCGCGGACCGCAGATCACGCTGTCGCGCACCCACCCGAACCTCGTCCGCAAGCTGTTCGCGCTCGAGGTTCCGGAAATCGCGGACGGTTCGGTCGAGATCATCGCCGTCGCCCGGGAGGCCGGGCACCGGTCGAAGATCGCCGTCCAGTCGCGGGTGCAGGGGCTGAACGCCAAGGGTGCGTGTATCGGGCCGATGGGCCAGCGGGTGCGCAACGTGATGAGCGAACTCGCCGGCGAGAAGATCGACATCATCGACTTCGACGAGGACCCGGCCCGGTTCGTCGGCAACGCGCTGTCACCGTCGAAAGTGGTCTCCGTCACTGTCGTGGATCCCGAGGCGCGCGCCGCGCGTGTCGTCGTCCCCGACTTCCAGCTGTCGCTCGCCATCGGCAAGGAAGGGCAAAATGCCCGTCTTGCTGCGCGCTTGACCGGGTGGCGGATCGACATCCGCAGCGACGCCGCACCCGCCCCCGAGTCGGCAGGCGGACCCGCCGCGACCAGTCGTTGAGCCGGGAATGCGGAGATCGGGGCGAGTCGGCGGTAGAGTGGTCAATGGTTCAGCATGAGCATCCCGATTCCGCGCGCGTTCCTACCGGTTCACCGGTGCGAACATGCATAGGATGTAGGGAGCGCGCGCTGGCTGTCGATCTGCTCAGGGTTGTGGTTAGTGAGAGCGGGCCGCAAGGTCATGTTCTCGCCCCGGACCCGAGGCGCAGGCTTCCCGGTCGAGGTGCGTGGCTGCACCCCGTCGAGGCTTGCCTGAGTCTCGCGGAACGACGCCGAGCATTCGGCAGAGCGTTGCGAGTGTCCGGAAGTGTTGACGTGTCAGAAGTCGACCACTGGGTACGAGCAGGGCACCCACCCAGAGCAGTACCTCTCGAACAGAACAGGCACAAGCACTCATGAGCACACCGTGAAGCACCAGCGATGATCGTCCATCGGAGATAACCCGAGGTCGTGCGGGCCCCTCTCAGGGGAGCCTCCTGCTCGACCTCATCAGTGAGGAGAGCAGTGGCAGGCAAGGCCCGCGTGCACGAGTTGGCTAAAGAACTCGGTGTCACAAGTAAAGAACTACTCGCAACGCTCAAGGAGCAGGGCGAGTTCGTGAAGTCGGCGTCCTCCACGGTGGAGGCGCCCGTCGCCAGGCGTCTGCGGGAATCCTTCCCGTCGGCGAAGTCCGCCGATTCCGCAGCCCGTCCGGCTGCCAAGCCCGGCGCGCCCGCGCCGAGCACCCCGGCGACCGCAGCGAAGCCGGGCGGTCCCCGTCCCGGCCCGAAGCCGGCAGCCCCGGCTCCGGCTCCGGCCGCACCCGTGGCGGCAGCCCCTGCGGCCACCCCCGAGGCGCAGGCCCCGGCTCCGGCCGCACCCGCAGCAAGCGCAGCCACCCCGGCTGCACCGGCGACCAACGCTCCCAAGCC